>NZ_LZPK01000306.1:0-10102 GCF_001729375.1 Methanosarcina sp. A14
TAAGTGGCTGAATAGTTACATATTAATTATATAAAGTTTTGTTAACCGAAGGATTTTTTAAGTTTGACTGTGTAAAATAATTTATTTGTCACAGATTTGGGCTTCTACCGACGTTGCTGTTCGTTCCATCACCCATCTCTGTGATAAATACCAGATAAATCAGAATTCTTCTTATTATATTTTACTTCTTTGGTCAGGTTATCAGTTTTCGGGTCAAAAAATCCAGTTGTTTTCATTTAAAAATAGAGCCATTTTAAAGCAACAGGAATTGATTTCTGCAGTCTCAGTAGTTCCTATTTGTCAACTATCAAAAGGCAACAAATTTTTTATACTGTGCTTGACTAAGTTCATTATTAACAGAATTCCTAATTTCCAAAGGAGTTCGGATTAGGATATACTTTAGCTATATGGCTGTAATAGACTTCTTTGGTCAAGCTTTCTTTTTAAGAAAGGTTGGTTTACAGCTATATGCTGCAATAGACATCTTTGGTCAAGCTTTCTTTTTAAGAAATGGAGGGGGCAGTTTACGGCTAAGGTTCAAACAGACTTCTTTGGTCAAGATTGCTTTTCAAGAAAGGTTGCGGCTAACAAAGCTCCAGAATTAGTCGATCCGATTAAAACTGACGAATCTGCAGTTATTTCACTTCCTTTCAGACTCACGGTTTCAGGTATCCTTTTTGCTGTAATTTTACTTATTTCCTTCGTTTATCTCTATGATTTTCTGGACGAAGCAAAGGAAAAAGCAGCTCTGGACGAAATCTCAAGGCTTACGGCTGCTGCCGAACAGCTCTCCTTGCGTGGGGAAGGAAGTGAAGTTTCTCTGGAGATAAGGTTGCCTGAAGGCGTAAGCGTGGATTTCGGTGCGCTTCCTGACAGGCAGGTCAAATGGCCTGCGGATGCGAACAATTACTGCGTCCATACAGGAGAGAAAAGCACTTTCTATTATTCGGATGCCTCTTTCTCAAACCCTGAACTTAACGGACCCGTATTTCTTGGTTCTGGCAGGCACAGGCTCCTGCTCTCAACAAAGCTCGAACCAATGTCCGAAAGGCTATTCGTGATTATTTCCGAGAATGGCACTCTTAATAAAATTTGATATATAGGAGAAGATCTGCTGTGAGGAATTTTGCTTGCGATGACTCTGCATGGGCCGATTTCTTGATTTCAAAGGCGGCTCTAATTCTTGCAAGCGTTATCCTTTTTGCGGCACTCTTTAATCTGGTTGCCAGTTTCAAGGATCTTGAAACCCGGGAAAAGCTTGATTTTCTGGCTATGGACTTTAAAACTGCAGTAGATGAAGTCGGATCGGGCAATTCAGAATCAGCTAATTTCCAAGAGGGAGCAGATTCGGATTTTCAGGGAGAATCTCAGGATGAATTTCGCGAATCTTCCTATTGTTTCAGTGAACAGGAAATTTTCAGGGATTTGCCTTTTGCGGGAGATATAAAGGTTCGGGTTTCTGGCGAATATGTCTGTCTGGAAGCCGAATCCGGAGAAAGGAGTTTCAGGGCTGTAAAACCCTTTGCCTTCAGGGTTTTGCCTCTTAACGGATCTACCCTGCACGAAAAACTCAGTGAGGAATTTGGAGCTCCAGGCAACGAGGAAACTCCTATTACAACCGATTATTCTAAAATTGTGGCTTTCCTCCAGATATTGGGAACCGAAGAAGCAGTCTTGAGCCCAGGTGAAAATATCTCATTAAAGAAAGAATTCATTTATGTGAAGGATGAAGAGGAGGTATCTACTTTTGGCTGTGTCCTTGTTTACCAATAACTTCCTGTTTATTGGTGATCTGCTCGAAGATCTACTCAAAAAGCGGCTCACAGCTACAGCTCGGCTCAAGGATACATTAAAACCTGCAAAAAAAACGTGTGCGTTAATGCTCAGGGACGAACATGGGGTGCTTGAACCTCATACCGATCTACTCTCCGTAGCCCTTGCAGTGATAGGTTTTATGGTTTTCGCAGCTCTGATGTCACAGACCTACCTTGGATACGAAGACCGTTCATTTGCTCTTGAAAATTACGAGACCGCGTCTCTCATTGCCGAAAACCTGGCAGATGACCCTGTTCTGGGAGCAGAAAGCTCAGGCTTACTTTCGGCAGCTTCCCTTGACACACTTTCGGGCCCGAATGGGGCTAATGAAAGAGCAAAGATTTTTGCAGCTTTTTCCGGGAATTACCAGTTTCTGGTTGAAGTCCGAACAGGAGACGGTCAGTGGCACTGGCAGATCAAACCGGACAATGTCGAGATTGATGCTTTTGCCGACGACCTGGAAAAAGTTGCAGCCTCTGTGCCCGTTGTTATTGAACTGAATCCTGCCGAATCGATCCCTGGGATCCTTACTGTGGTGATTTATAAGACAAAATGGAACTGAAAAAGAGAGGCAGTAAAGGAGAAAAGCTGGATAGAAGTTAGAGAAATCGCATAGAAATTAAAGAGCCAGATAAAATTTTGAAAAGTTAATTGGAAGTTGAAGAATCACATGAAAGTTCGAAAAACCGCGTGAAAACTCAAAAAACTGGGTGGAAGATGGAAATTAGAATGAACCTGAAAATGAGAGATACGGCATGAAAGTGAGAGAGACTGTATGAAAAGGAAGAGAAACGAAGAGCCCATAAAGAGAAGCAGGGAATTAATAGTAAGAGAACAGGATAAGGTAAGACACCCAATAGTTCCTGAAATCCTCTGGCAATTTCCAAAGAAAAAAGGCGAGCTAATTGCAGAATGCTCAGGTTATTTCACAGTTTTTGATGCCCTTTTTTTACTTGTTCTGATCTCGCTTGCAGGTATCCTGCTAATGCCTTCCATGCAGGCAGAAAAACAATATCATGCAGCCGGGTATGTCACTTCTTCGGAACTTGATGTTTATCTGCTTGAGTCAGTGCTTTCCTGTAAACTTGAGGACTTTGAATACGAAATATCTCCTCTTGCAGCTCTTAATATCTCAATACCTGAAAACTCGGTTGTGGAAAATTCTTCTCATGCCCTCTTCGGGAAAGAACAGAAACACAGGACTTTTGCTGACCTGATTGCGGACTATCTTGCTCTTTCCCTTGCGATCTCAAATAATGATTCTTTAGTTTTCCTGAACCCCCTTGCTGTGAACTATTCTTCCCGGGACTCGGAGGTTATTTCAACATATCTGGATCAGAAAGCCGCAGGAAGATTTTCCTACAGGTTTGAAGCTTATTGGCACCCTGTAGAAGTTTTTCCTGTACAAAGCGAGCTTATTATTGGAGAAAAGCCTCCTGCAAATGCAATTCGTCAAAGTACAAAGCTTTCCATGCCCCTTTACGCCAGCCCTCCTTCAAAAGCTGCATTGCTTGATTCTGTTAATGACTCCGTGCTTGAAACTTCCCTGAACTCATCGGATGAAGAAGCCAGCAAGATACTCTTCCAGGCTTTTAATGATTCTCTTGACGCAGCAGCCCTGGAAGGTGCAGAGGTACTTACAGGGCTGCTCTTCCCATCGGATTATTTTGGGTCGGGCTTTGGGGAGGAAAATGAGGAATCTTTCCAGACCCTGATCTACGGGGTTTCTGAAAATCCTGTAGATAGAAAGTCCGGAGAAGAGGCTTTTGCGGTATATTTTTCGGATTTACTTGAAGCCGGGTTTCCGGTTGATTCCGAAGCTTTTTCTGAAAATGCATCAACAGTCGAATTCTCTTTGCTTGAAGACATGATGACAGAGTATATAAAAAGTGAAATTCGGAGCGAGCTTGAAGGTGAATTTTCAGGTGAGGTCAACAAAACAGTTTATTCCATTCTTGAAGCTGAAAACCTTTCAGAAGCCCGTAATCTTCGCGATGCGCATATCGAATATGTTTACAGGCAAATAAATCCGGGTGGGGCGCGAATAGTTTTGAGCTTCTGGGATTCTGCCTCATGAACCTGGATATAGAAAATGGATATAGAAAATGGATATAGAAAATGGATATAGAAAATGGATATAGAAAATGGATATAGAAAATGGATATAGAAAATGGACATATACTCAGATAAAATGTGCTTATGGAAAACGTTTACCACTGAAACTTTTCAATATGAAAAGAGCCATACGCCTCCCTATCCGACACAAAGTATATATGTTATGGTGCGTTCTCTAGTGATGTTTTTACCGAAAAACTTATGCTTTTCCAGGGATTCCTGAAAAGCCACGCAGCAGTTTGCTGTGGCGGATTAAATCTCCCGATCGATGTGTTGGTCCGTTATAGTCGGTAAAGATATAACTTCCGCTCGAAGAGTTCTCTTCAGGGCATCGATCAATTGATATCAGGAGACTTATTATGGCAAAAATGCATACCAAAAGAAAAGGCAAGTCAGCTTCCACCAGGCCAATCAGAACCGAGCCGCCTGAGTGGTGCAAGATCAGCGCAGATGAAGTTACTACAATCACTCTTGACCTCTGGAAACAGGGTGTTTCCACTGCCGAAATTGGAATGACTTTAAGGGACCGTTACGGAGTTCCTGACGCCAAGCTTATCACAGGCAAGAAGATCACAACCATTCTTAAGGAAAACAACGTTTATCCGAACGTTCCGGAAGACCTTACCAATCTGATTGTGAAGGCCCTGAGGCTCAGGAAGCACCTTTCTATTAACAAGAAAGATGTCCACAACAAGCGTGCCCTTAACCTTACTGAATCCAAGATTAGAAGGCTTGTTAAGTATTACCAGCAGGAAAAGGTACTCCCGAGAGACTGGTTCTACAAGCCTGAAACTGCAGAAATGATGATTACCAGGTAAAAACCTGGAAATCTTTTTCTGGTATCCTCTTCAAATTGTATGGGTAAAAGTAAATTTCATGTATTTAATGAAAATTTAAAAATTTACCAAAGTATAAACAACAACTTCAAGCGATGCATCCAACTTTACAACTGTATAATAAAATTATTGTATAGTTTTCAAATTGGAAAATTCTCCACTGAATTTGAAGAGGATACTGGGAAATCAAAAACTGGGATCTCAAAATCATTGCCTGTACGCATTTAGGAATGATACAAATATAACTTCTAATTTTTAGTTTGGGAAGTGATCTATCGTTCCACTTCCCCAAATATCATCCTTGTCAACAAAAACACTTGGTATTATATTTCGTATCTATTCAGCGTACGAAAATTAGGCTTACTGATATTGATTTTAAGGTTTCATAAGCATAGAATTATCAACTGTATAAAACTAAAAAGCACGAGCAGTAACAACAGTTGTGAAAAATTAATCAATAGGATTTTGCCCATTTTAGATTTAAGAAGATGCCTATTGAGGTTGTTTTTCCTACGCTGAATAGTTACTATATTTCTATTGTTCCTTAAGTTTAACATTGAGCTTATCCAAAAATAATTTTATAGAAAAGTATTTTGAGTTTTGAGATTAGCTCAATAATGTTATAGCTGGACTTTATAACTAATTAAGGAGATATTGCTGGCTATGGAAAAAGAGAAAAAAAAAGGATGGACTCATCCAGAAGCTGCTGAAAAATATGCCCAGACAGCTGATATAATCATACCTGAAAGGAAAGAAATATTGTCAATTATTTCAAGGGTAGCAATCGAATTAGGGCCAATGGATCCTAAGATAATTGACCTGGGCTGTGGTCTGGGCGATGTGACAGCTGAGATCTTGAAGTTAAAGCCTCAAGCAGATGTTCTCATGATCGACTTCTCTGATGAGATGATAAGGCGAAGCAGCGAAAGGTTCAGGGATAATAAAAACATAAATGTAGTCAAACGTGATCTGAATCAAGGACTCCTGGATATAACTGGAGATAGAGGATTTGATGCTGTTGTATCCTGTTTTTCTATTCATCATGTAGAGTTTGAAAACAGAAGCAAACTGTATTCCGATATTCGCGAACTTCTAAAAGAGCAGGGTTTATTTATAAACGGAGATCTTTTCAGGGAAGACTCTCCAGCTATTGATCAATGGGAGTTTAATAACAAAATCTCCTCTCTGATGATACAACTTAAGGAGAAGCTCGGACAGGAATGGACCTTTGAGGAACTGAAGCTTAATCGACTGGAAAACTCCCAGAAAATGGGAGATAAACCTGGAACGCTTTTGGAGACGTTTCAAGACATGAAGGCAGCAGGATTTAGACATGTTGATTGCTTATGGAAATCCCGCAACCTCGCCATAATGGCTGCAACCAAATCTTGAAAGAAATAACATTGTGTTTTCTATTGATCCAAGCTGTAGTACAAACATTACACAGGAAATGTATATAGCTTCTAACTACCTTTTAAGGTACCTGACCTGCTAATTTCATATTTGATAAGCTCTCCATTGGTATCCTCTTCAAATTTAATGGATTTTCAACCGCATAAAAAACATAATAGTTGTTCCATTTTGACTCAGTACCAAAATCTAGTGATGAATGTAAAGTTCAAAATCACTAGATTTTGGTACTGAGTCTTTTACTCTTTTCTCTTATCTTAATTCTCTGACTACTTTTGAAATTGTCATATACTCTTTTTCTTGAGATAATTTCTTACTTGTTGCTGGTTTTACACGTTATGTACAAGTGCAACTTCAGGATTTCCTGGAACTACACAGCGCATACCTGCAATCTCTCCGATAATTACAGGCAAACCATACACCTCCTCGATAACCTGAGGTGTAATTATCTCGGCGCCCCCTTGCGCGTGAATTTTCCCTCCCTTAAGGAAAATAAACTTATCTGCATACCTGAGGGCCTGGTTAAGGTCGTGCATTGTCATTATGGCTGCAATTCTGTGCTCAAGGACAATCTGCCTGATAATGCCCAGAATCTCAACCTGATTTTTCATATCAAGGCTGCTTGTAGGTTCGTCAAGAAGTAGGACTTTTGGCTCCTGTACGAGTGAACGTGCAATTGCAACCTTCTGAAGTTCACCTCCGCTCATTTCATCGATATATGAAAGGCGGAGTTTTTCCATGGAAAGTAACTTGAAAACAGAATCGACTATTTGAAGGTCTTTTTCGGTAACATCCCATTTGATATGGGGCCGCCTTCCGAGCAAGACTGCATCAAAAGCTGTCAACCTCCCGGTTTCCACCCGCTGGGGAACATACCCAACAAGGCGCGCGATCTCCATTGTTCCAAGGTCAAAAAGGTTATTTCCATCAAGATGAACTGTTCCTCCTTTTGGGCGGAGAATTTTGTTAAGACATTTTAAAAGTGTAGTCTTACCAACTCCATTAGGCCCAAGGATTGCTACAATTTCTCCTTCCTCGATGGAAAAGGCTATTTCATGGAGAATTGTACGGTTGCGATACAAAAATTCAAGTTCCTCTACTGAAAGTATCATCGTTTGTACCCCTTAAGAAGTAAGTATATGAAAACAGGTGCTCCCATGAAAGCAGTAAGAATAGATACGGGAAGCACATATGGCGATATTATAAGCCTTGCCGCAGTGTCTGATGCCAGAAGCAGGATTCCTCCAAAAAGAGTAGAACCGGGTATCAGGTATCGCTGGTCATCTCCTATGACCCTTCTGACCATATGAGGACAGACCAGTCCTATAAACCCTATTACCCCAAGAAATGCAACAATCACTGCAGAAACCAGGGCTGCGATTACCATGCCTACTAACCTTGTCCTTTCCACATTGACACCGAGACCCTTTGCGGTCTCATCGCCTGCATCTATGGCATTATAGTTCCAGCAATTGGCAACGAAGAATATAATTGCAAGCAGCACAACGCCAGCCATTATCTCAAGTTCCGGCCAGGTTACTCTTCCGACATCGCCAAAAGTCCAGAAAACGACTGCTGCAAGCTGGGTATCGTCAGCAAAGTACTGGAGGAATGCCGTACCTGCTGTAAAGAGAGAAGAAAGTGCAACTCCTGCAAGTACCATTACCTCGGGCGAAGCCCCCCGTATACTTGAGATTAGCAGGATCACTCCGGTCGCAAGAAGGCAAAAGAAAAGGGCTACCGTTGTTGTCAGGTAAGGGTTGTTAATTGTCACAGCATTTGCAACTGTGGACTGCATTTTTCCGGTACCGAGGACCACAACAGACACTGCAGCTCCGAAAGCGCCGGCATTTGAAATTCCAAGCGTGAACGGAGATGCAATGGGATTACGCAGTATAGACTGCATCGCAACTCCTGCAACCGAGAGTCCGGCTCCTGCGACTATTGCAGCCAGGGCTTGAGGGAGCCGGATGTTCCAGATTATTAAATCCCATTTTGTAGAAACACTGTGCCCCGTTATGGTTTGCAGCACTTCATAAGGCGGTATTGTCACCGCTCCTACCGAGATCGAGTAAATAAGCATAATGAAGAGGAACAGAACCCCCCCCATAATCCAGAAGTATTTTCTGCGTATGTACAAAAGATAATCTTCTGGGACTGCTCCTTTGGAGAAATGCACCTTTTTATACCCTCCATTTTATTGCAAAATTTGTTTAAAGCACATATTACTGTAATTTCCATTCAGATCTGAAAATACAGGTTTACCAACGAAGAAAGTGTATATTTCGTCAGCTTTTGCTTCCGGATCAATATCTTCAAATCTGTCCGGATAGAGCACTTTTCCGATAAAATAAGCGTCTGCAAGTACGGACTCATAGTTGGTGCTGTAGAAGTTATAAGGGATTACTCCATAGACTTTTTTATTTTTCACAGCCGAGAGTCCTGCAAGGGATGTATCATTCTTCAGTTCTCCAATTGCACCTTCGTTACCAAGCTGGAGGGTACCAACATCGATAAATATATACTCGGGATCCCAGTCTACGAGTGCCTCCTTAGCAATATCCGCATGCTCTGTGCCCATTCCGGCTGCGACATTCTTTGCATTCACCCAGAGGAATGGCGAGTAAGCAGGTTCTGTAGCGATTATTCCATGAGCTCCAGCCATACCGACCCCACCAATATAGGCCGTTTTTCTTTCAGATTCCGGAATGTCGGCAGTCCTGTTTTCAAGATCCTGCATAGTAGCATTGATATAACTGATTACTTCCTCTGCTCTTTCCTGTTTACCTACTGCCTCGCCCATTATCCTCAGAGAGCTGTACACTTCGGCTTTCTGTGTCTCATTATTCAAAGACCCGTAAGGGAATGCGACCACAGGGATGCCGGTTTTGTCCTGAAGAGTGTCGGCTTCAGTGGCAGTAGGTGCTGCTGCCTGTCCAATCATACTGGCTTTCAGAATAACCTGAGGGTTAACTTCAATGATTTTCTCCGGGTCATCATTACCCCTGGCCTCTCCAATAAGGGGATAGTTTTTGAGCTGGGGATTCGCATATACATAAGGGCGACCTTCGTTTTTGTTTTCTTTTTTCTCCAAGCTATCAACCCCTACTACATCGTCCTGAGCTTGCAGGTATACAAGGTAGCGCAGGCACCCGGCTCCTGAGCAAACAACTCGTTCCACATTTTCAGGTATGGTGACTTCCCTGCCAAACCCGTCCGTGAGTGTAAACGCTCCGGATTCTATTGCCTTATCGGCGCCTGAAACTCCTGAAGCTTCTGCTGAAGCCGATCCGTTCTGATCCTTATCAGATGAGGACTTGTCCGCGCATCCTGAAGCCACTACCAGGGCAGCAATGAGCAGTCCTATAAAAATAATTTTATATAATTTATTACCATAATTTAATTTCATGTTACATCCCTTTATGATCAAAGAGTAAAAGTATTACATAAAATTAACTAAATTATCTTAGTTTAATATTCAATCCAATTAATTTTTTGAAAATGATGAGCTATTATGACTTTTAAATCCAGATAAGGATAAATTTATGGTGTAACCTTAACTGACTTGCTTTTAATTATTGAATATGAAAAACTATGATAATGGTTGTTTTTTGGTAGATCAATGCCTTTAAAAAGTTAACTCCGTGAAAAATTAATTCAGTAAAATCGGAATTAAAGAGTGGAATAAAATTAAAAAAATAAGATAAAAACACAACAAAAATAAGGTAAAAATAATTCAGAAATATATAAAACTGTATGAA
The DNA here is from genome assembly GCF_001729375.1 of Methanosarcina sp. A14. NCBI lineage: Archaea > Methanobacteriati > Methanobacteriota > Methanomicrobia > Methanosarcinales > Methanosarcinaceae > Methanosarcina > Methanosarcina sp. A14. Next base: position 9,938 of record NZ_LZPK01000306.1, read on the forward strand.
GTAATTTTTTAGCAGATTCCAGAACTAAAAATTACTTCACGCAATATTTCGAAACTACCGATTGATAAAACTAACTTTCTTATACCTCAATTATAGTGGAATCGATTTAAACCCAAGGTTGTCGTACTGTTCATTAATTTCAGAGAACACGGGTTTACCAACGAA
>NZ_LZPK01000307.1:0-3468 GCF_001729375.1 Methanosarcina sp. A14
CTAATTCTTCTTGCTAATTCAGATTTTCAATCAAGAAATGCAAAAATTACTAGATTTTGGAACAGAGTCAAGTATATGCTTCCTTAATGATTTTTGTAAGCTCGTCTCTGTCAATTAAACCTATACTATTAGCTTTAGCCAATTCAATTGCAGAATTTGTAAAATAGTTATTCGTAACTACCAAACCTTCAGTACATTTGTATAAAGCTTTAGATGCTACAACTTCCTGTACTGCTTTATTTGAAACTTTACTTGAATACCGTTTAACTTGAACAGCAATTTTTATCATATCTTTTGATAAAATAAGATCTGCACCTTGATCGCCTGTTCTTTTGGTCCCCTTTACTGAATATCCTAAGTTTTCAAAAACAGCCTTCAAAAAGTTTTCAAAATCCTCACCTTCCATCACATCTATCTTAGTTAATGTTACATTTATATCTCTTGACCCGCTTATTTCGGGTCTCTTAAAGACTCTTAGGAAATACATTGATGAAAACACAATCATTATCGTGATACCACAAAAGATTTAAGAAATTATCTCTGTGAGGGTTTTATGGTAGAATCACCAATTTTTGAGATATTTGATGGATTGCCCAGACAGGGTCCGGGTAATAACAAGTGTACTGAAAAAGCCTTTAATTTGCTTTCTCCCCTTCCTGCAGGCACTAAGATCCTTGACATTGGTTGCGGTGTGGGTATGCAGACAATACATCTTGCGAAGATCTGCAACGACTGTCACATTACTGCAACTGACATTTACCAGCCTTTTCTGGATAAACTGATGGAAAATGCAGTTAAAGAAGGACTTGATGATAGGATTACCACGGTTTGTGCTTCCATGGATGACCTGCCTTTTGAAGCAGGAGAATTCGACATCATCTGGTCAGAGGGCTCTATCTTTGTCATTGGTTTTGAAAAAGGACTTAGCTACTGGAAACAGTTTCTGAAAGATGAGGGTTATATAGCACTAACAGAAAGCACATGGTTCACGGATGAACCTTCTTCGGAAGTGCTTCAATTCTGGCAGGACTGTTATCCTGATATCAAGAGCATACCTGACACTGAAAAAGTTATCATGGCAGCAGGATATGATCTCATTGACCGCTTTAAACTGCCAGCTTCTACCTGGTACGATTTTTACTCCAATCTGGAAAAAAGAGTTGATGACATCAGTGATAACTATAAAGGAAACACCGATGCAGAAACGATACTTAGTTTTAACAGAAAAGAGATAAAGATCTTCAGAGAACACCCAGATGAATATGGTTATACGTTCTTCATTTTACAGAAGAACACAAATAAATGACCTGTTACTGATGAACAATTAAATGATCCAGAAACTCAAAAAGAAATCAAAGCAGCAATCAAAGAAGAATAATATCTAATATCGTATATGTGGTGACTTGCTCATAACAAGCAGGTCACATCCGAATACAAACCGTTTTTAATTTGATTTTTTGCTCTACTACTCGTCCCCACTTGTGCGATTTGTCAACAGCATTTTTTCCCAGTCTGGCAAGTTCAATGATTGATTTTTTTCTCTGAGTTTATAAAAAATATTATTAATGAAAGGTCATAATTCTCTAATCTTGTTAGAAAGAAGCATTGAGAGTAAAGTTTTCCGCCAACACCTTCACCACACCTATTTCATAGTTCAGTTTTTTATCTTTCCTTATGTTAAGGTCTGGTATCAAATGGGTTCGTGGGTTTGAATATCATGCCTCGCACTAAGTTTTGGGGATATAGGTAACTTGAATTTTTTGTACGCTAGTGCAAGATTTATGCACAACCTCTTATTTTAGAAAGTTGCCTTAACAAATTCATAGTTCCCTTTTTTTAAAAAGTTGTCCTAGCCAAAAATCACCCTATTTCTATAGAGTCAGTTTAATAAAAAAATCAGATTTTTTGTACGCTGTTTTGTGAGATTTACACACAACAGTTTTTCAAAAGTTGCCCTACTCAAATTTAATTCTTTTTTATAATTTCTATCTGGATAAAAACAGTATAACTTTTTGTACTCTAGTGTAAGTTTACGCGTAACCTCTCTTCAAAATTTGCGGAAAATTGAAATTGATTAAATTTAATAAATAAAATAAGACAATTTTTTTAGATTAGTATCTAAATTAGGGGCATAAATAAATCTAAAATATACAAAAATTAAAGTAGATATTTCTTCTGTATAATAGTGAATATGATGCTTCCAACTACTGTAGCAATAATACCACTAATAATCGGATGTTCTAAGATCAATTTCAATATTGTAGAGGAACTAGGCGGTTGAGCTGTATCTTTAGAAGTGCTAATATTACTCCCATTAGAATTAACTATAAAATTATTTTCATTACCATGAACTTCTATCGATACTTTATGTTCTTTCGGTATTTGCCCAATTATATATGACAAAATTTGAAACTTCTCTGTAAAGTCTTTTTCAATTCTCATTAAGTCAATTTTGTTAAGAATGTATTCATTTTCAGGAAAATCTGATACTAGATTTTTCAAGGCGTAAGTAAGATCTTCTATGTTTTGGGTCATTTTTTCGGGGCTACTTATTTCCCATTTTTGAACTTCCTTATTGATTGTACAAGCAATCTCTGCTTCAGGAGTTCCAACAGATTCTTTACATGCAATCTTTGCTTTCTTTTGGATCTCTTCGAGAAGCTCTTTTAGGTTTTTATTTAGAATAGGTAAGCCTTTTTGTAAAGTTATTGTTGCAAAAGGTGCTGTTTCTTCGGCATCTTTCATGAGTTCTGCAGCACGATCACAGTATTTTCTGTAAAAATTAAGCTCATCTTTTTTTGCCTCGAAGTCTAGATTTTCCAGCTTCTGAACGGTTTTTAAAGCATTTGCAAGATTTTCAACAGCTTCAAAAAGAGTTTCTTTGCTCTTAGAACCTTTAATCGCATCTTTAGCTTCTGTCAGATATTTGCCTACCTCTTCTTTTGCTTCTTGTCTTCTGAAAATTATCGAATGAAACGAGCGATAAAAAGGAAGACAAAACTGAGCTGGATTTTCAAATTCATTGGATGATTGTTTAGATGCTTTCTCAAAAAAACTAATTGCATTTTCCAGTTTTTCTTTATAACTTTCCTCGTTTTCTGCCCGGGAGGCCTTGAATATGGAGACTTTTCCAAGAGCATAATTCGCTCGTAAACACACCAAGCTGCTTCGGTCGGAGGTTAATTTAATTAAATCATTCCATGCTTGTTGTTGATCTGGTACTTGAGAAACCATGTAACTAAGGACCCAGACCGCAGTAGGCCTCAGATCATTGCTTTCATCAGCAGCAAATTTTATTAATTCATTCCATGGCTGTTGTTTATCAGGCAAATCAGAATATATATACCTAAGGATTTGAAAAGCCCAATATTTCACATTATCGTCTTGATCAGTGAGGAGACTAATTAAGTCATAGTATGCCTGTTGCTTATCTGGAACGTCAGAAAATAAATACTTTAGAAGTATAAA
>NZ_LZPK01000308.1:0-5432 GCF_001729375.1 Methanosarcina sp. A14
TATCAGATAATCATGTAAGGTGAGGTATCGGATAATCATGCTTTAGTTATATACTCATACCTGACATCTGCCCTCGTAATCCTTGGCACCTGTCCCCACATACCAATATATACTCCCTGGATTACAAGTGCCCCTTTTATTTTTGGAATTTCCTTTACGGTTTTGAAAGAAGCTTCCACAGATTCCTTTCCTATGTCTACCTCATTTCCAAGAGCCGTTGCAGCTGCATCTGCCAGGGAAACGTCGTCCGAGAATACTACTGCTGCATCCGCCATCCCAAAACTGATTGAAGGGCCAACTGTCCCTGCTGAAGTACATATGCCTGTAATCGAGTCTCTAGGTTCGAACACCAGCCCCAGGTTTTTGATAGGAGACTGTCCTGCATAGATTCCAACCACAACAGGCCTGTCATTGATGAGTGCAATATCTCCGCCGTTGTCGACAATAGCATATTTTGCTCCTGCTTTAACCATTGCTTCCACCGCAAGAGCCGAAATTGTGCCTGCAACCGCACTCATTGGCCCTATACCCATAGTATTTCCTGCTTTTACCATCCTTCTTACAACCTCAGGGGCATTTTCAGGGCATTCGTAGGGTTCGAGAGTAAGCTGAAAATAAGGATCGGAAAGAATATAAGTCTCAAGGGCTGCCCTGTGGATGCGAATTGCTTCTTTTGCAACTTCGATATGAGCCTGGTTATCGGCTGCAATAGTAACTATGGTTTCCTTGAGCTGGAAATGCTCTTTAATTGGAGTACTCGCAGGTTCTTTAATAGGTTCTGTTACAGGATCTGACATGTTGATTCAGATTGAATTTATTGCTTAAAAAAGAGGTGCTTCCCAAGCTCCGTCTAGGGAGAGGCAAGTTTTACGGAAGCAAGATAGAGGCAGACACAAAATTGTTAAAATGAACTCTTCTTAAACCAGACCTCTGCGCCTTTCACTCCTATATTCTTCAAAGAGGCTCTGCAATTCGTCCTGTTTGGCTTTGTGGCGTCTTGCATCGGCTTCTGTTTCCCAGTCTGCGATTGCGGCTTTAAGGGTTTCTGGTTCGGCCATTGCAAAGTCTTCAGCCCTCTCAAGCGGAATATTCTTTAAGACCGGCACATCGCCCTTAAAGAAGGTTTCCTCGGCTGCGTGCGAAATATCCTCAGGGATGATTACGGCACGAATTCCGGCTTCTACAAGGATCTGAGCGGTTGCAGTTCCGCCTCCGCTTGGGTTTTCAAGGAAAACTACATCACCTATCTTAAGCCCGTATTTTTCCTTTGCTTCGGAAATGGATTCCTTCGTAAACGCAGCAATAACTTTGACAGCTGTACCTTCGCCGCGGACCTCCATCTTCTGGATTTTACGCAGCTTGTTGCTTCTACGCCGCAGTTCCTTTACGGTTTTGCTTTTATGACTGACCTCTTTCTTCAGGTTTGCAATGGTTTCGTCCCTGATCTTGATTTCTTTTGATTTCCGAATTTCGCTGTAAGCTTCCTTTTTGAAGCTGTTTAACCTTGATTCAAGCTTTGAGATTTTCCGATCTTTTGCAATCAGTTCTTTTTTTAATTCCTCAAGATATTCCTGAAGGTTCTGAATCTGCTCGCTCTGCCGCTGGACAGTTTCCCTCATTTTCAGGAGAGATTCATCAACTGCCCTGCCCTCCGGCTTTTCGGCATGTTCTTTTGGCTTTGGTTTTTCAGGCTCACCTGATGCTCGGGCTTTTTCAATTGCTGCTTCTATCGAAGCTCCACGGATAACATAGAACTTTATCAGCTCAAGATCTGCATTTTGAGGAGCTTTCTTTTCAATCCTGGAAAATATGTTTTTATAACTCCTGTAGGTGAGAAGGGCAGCAGTCAGTGCATCCCTTTCGTGGTCATTAGAGTAACCAAAAGTCCTTCCAAGCGCTATTTTTTCCTCAGCAGAAACCTCAATACCAGGACTTGCAGGTACGGCATTGAAACTTCTTCGGATTTTCTCAACTGAACCCGGCATTGGAGTTACATCACTGGCAACAACCGCAGGTTTTCCGTATTCGGCAATGAGTTTAACAACTTCATCAGGAGCCATTCCCCTGGAACTTTTCAAGTAAAGAAGCTCTCCGTCAAGAGAGAGAATCGCTATTCCAACGGTTGTTCCTGGATCGATTCCCACGATTGTAAACTTACGTCTCTGGTGCTTCGTTTTGAGGGGGACGTATCGGATTCTATCGCGTTCAACACTTCTTACGCTTACCTGAGCATCGTTACTTGCCATTGGATGTATCGGTATCTCTCCACGTTTTGCATAGACAGTGAATTCAGATCTGACATAGCCTCCGAAACCTTTTACGTTTACGGTTTCGAACCTAATGCCTTTTTCTTGAGAAAGGTCTTTCAGGGCACTCTCAATCTCCCTGCTCCTTTGCAGCACAGCTCCATGTACCTTCCTACGGTATCGGTTCTGGCTCCAGCCTCCCCTTCCCAGGGAACGGGCTCTACTAACTTTAATTTTCGTAATATCTTCAAAAAGGGAAACCTCGTGCCCAACTCCCATATCTGCAAGACGAGCACATGTTTCGGCTTCATCACTCGGGTTTTCGGGATTAAAAGAGAAACCGTGTTTCCGTGCAAGCCTTACAAGTGGTTCAGGATGCAGCCCACCTGTAACCTGAACAAGTTTAACGCCCTCAGGCAGCTTTTCCATAAAAGAAAGGAGCTCGCGTCTGTCGGCTGCAAGCTCAAAAATATTGTCAACAGCTATTATCTCCGGCTTTTCCCTCTGAATCATATTAAAAATTTTCTGGCGACGGAGCATACTTTGATGGAAAATTTCCCCATCCTTAAGGATAGCAAGTGCATACCTGGGAAGTTCTCTTGCCCTTGGAGAGCCCCGGGCAATATCAATTCCATATATAATCCTTTTTTGCATGAGCGTCTATATTTTATTTCTTATTCAATATATATTTAACTGCACTCGTTTTACTATTTAATACTATTTATTTATGTGGTATCTAGAGTTATTTTTGTGGTATCTAGAGTTATTTACAGACACTTCAGGAAAGGCAGAACATTCTGGATAGCCCTTTCAGCTGTGTCCGAATAGTACGCGAAAAATCTATGATTTTATTTTTTATTTTACTGTGTAGTCCACGTAAAACTTCAGTTTACTGGTCGCAGTACACTTTACTACTTGGACTTTTTTTTCAGGACATTCTCCTATTTTTATATATTTTTAACTGTTTTGATCCTGTTTACAGTAATAGAGTCCCCTGATGATACTAATCCTGTTGATACGTCGACTTTATGTGAAATATACTTGCCTAAAATATTACCGAATATGAAATATACAGTTAAATTATAAAAACAGAAGTGGAAGAATTGAGCTATCTGAAATTGTCAGTTTTAATAAACTCTCATATACTTGATACTAACACGCGCCCGCATAAATTTGGGAACACTATCAAAAGTATCATATATGTGGACTATAAATATAACATTGGTATGTATTGAAAATACTTTACATATTTCTCGGGGTTTATTTTTAAAATCTTTTTTGATACGTGCACATTCTCGAGAAAAAATATGCATTTTAGCAAGATGTGTGTGAAAAACAACAAAATATTAAATAGTTTGAGGTGTAAAAGATGTTAAAAAATAGGCTTATAATAGCAGGTTTAGCGATGTGTTTAATCCTTGCAGCGGTTCCAGCAGTCTTGAGTGCTGCATCTTCTCAAGATATGGGAATAAGTCTGAGCTCAGGCAGTCAGCAGACAACAGCCCCAGCCTTATCGCAAAAATCAGTATCTACAACAGCTGTAAAGAATGGCATAGCAACAGAATACTGGCTTGAACTGAAGCCCTATCCTTCCTCCAATACAAGAGCTCTTTGGCTCTATGCAGGTGGTGACTGGAGGTACTTATACAAACCAACCAGCAATATTGAAACCTCTGTACAAAATGCATTCGCTAATCCTGACACCTTCCAGGTTAAAGTCTGGTATTCTGGAAACAAGATTGTTGGATTAGTAGTAATGACTAAGTAATTGTAAGCAAAGACGAATTTTTAAATTACATCAAAAAAAGAACCGTAAAGTCTGTTTACAGATTATGGCCCTGTATACTTATTAGGGCTTAAGCAGTTGCAGGCTTTTAGGTAACTTTTAATTTTTTAAAAAGCTTCATACAAAGAATTTTAGGTTTTATACGGGTTTTAATAAATAGGTAACAGAGTTTCTTGCATTCACTTTTTCTTGCAATCGCTTTTGGCAGATAATTTGTTTTTAATACTTTTTTATTGCATTTTTGCTGAAGAATACATTCGGATCAGTTTCAAGTATTTAGTATTTGAATACCGTATCAAACAAAAAGACCTGAACTAAAAATATGTTTTAACTTAATCAGAACTTTTATAAAGTAGCCATTTTTCATTTTAGGACTTACTCTCTTGAGGAACAAAATCAATTACATTAGAGACTGTGGATTAAAGTCACGTTCTAGACAGTTAACGGTTTAATGCTGTTGATTCTTCAGTTCAACTACGTAAGTTCTATACTTAAAGGAGTTTTATCTTAAACTCCCTTAAAATAATGCCCTGTAGTATACTCAACCCCTCTTGCAGGTTTCAGCCTGTTTTCTTTTCCTGCAAGGGCTTCCTTGTATGCCTTTATTATCTCTTTTATCTCAGCCTGAGTATTGAATGAAAGATCAAGCCGAAGCACATCCACACCGTAATCTTTCAGGTTTTTGACATACTTCAGCATATCAAGCAATTTTGAGTTATAAATCAGGGTCCTGGTCCCCAGGCGCTTGACCGGAAATTCTGAACCTTCTTGGTCAACGAGAAGCACTTTGCTGCTTGTTCTTACAATTCTTCTGTCAACAAGAGGCTTTAAAAGATCATTTTCCGTAATAAGCATAAGTTCTCTGCCATAAACAAAAATTTCTGTCTGTCCTGAGACCTTGCAGGTTTGAAGGACCTCACAGATATTTTTTATCTCACTCAGGTTCAGTTCGCTTGAAAGAGTTGATCTGTACGCTCCTGCCTTGTAGAGAGTACTGGCCGTAAAAGCATTGAAAATATTGAACTCTTTTCCTGCAGTAAAAGGTATGGAAAGCTCTTTTGCAAGCTGTAAAGTCCCAAACTCAGAACAGGCTATCCCGAAGCCTGCATCTTTAATTTTTTCCAGCAGGGGTTTGAGTTTATCCAGTTCATAATCATGATTTATAAGAGGAACCCGAAAAACAATTTCGACCCTTTCGGCTTTCAAATCTTCAAGTTTTTCTGCATTTTCGGGTGCAGAAAGCTCTTCAAACTTCGAAACCGGAACATATATAATATCTGCACCGGCGAATGCAGCCTCAAAGAGAGAGGAACTTTCATTTACTTCAACACTAAGAAGGAGTCGCTTTGAAGCTGAATTTCTGCCCTGGGTTCTACTGAGAGTTTCACTGAGGGTTTCAC
>NZ_LZPK01000309.1:0-3592 GCF_001729375.1 Methanosarcina sp. A14
CCTGGTTTGAAAGTGCTATGAAAATTAGAAGAGTGGCAGTGACAGAATACTTAAGGAATCCCCAATACACGTTAAATTAATTCAAATATTTGAAAGTTTGGAAAAAACAATATGCTAGGAGCCAACTGCGTAACTCCTATAAACTCCAAAGGGCTCAAAAACGGAGCAAAACTTGGGTATATTCTAGCTGTGGTATCCCTGTTGCCCCTGGTTGTTATCACCCTTGCTCCATTCTTTACTGGAGACTTCCAACTTACCAATATTACAGGAGCCTGGCTGCCCCAGGACTGGAGCTGGGATCTGAAGCATATCTTAATTATTCTAGGGCTTTTCGCAATGGCCGAATGGAGTGCTGTTGCCTGGGAAAGCGCAGCAATATTTGGGCCAGAGTATAAGAACCCAAATACAGATACACCAAAAGCTCTGCTTGTCTGCGGCCTGATTTGCCTTGTGCTCTATGTGCTTGTCCAGACCTCGGTTATAGGGGCTCTCGGAGTTAAAGGCGTACTTGCAGACCCTATCTCTCCGATGCTTCCCCTTGCAAAACTTTCTTTAGGCCCTATTGGAGGCTCGATTGCGATTCTCATGCTGGTTGCAGCTATGATCCTGATCATCCAGACCGCCTTTTTATCCTCGGCAAGGTCGATATATTCAATGGCAATTGAAGGTAATCTTCCATCTATCTTTGGAAAACTGAACGCTAACGGGAACCCTGTGAATGCGATGATCGCAGATGGTCTCTTTAACATGTGTCTGATCCTTCTTGGAAGTCCGACTGCAATTCTCTCAGCTTCTGCAGTTGGATACATTGTCGCAAATGGGATGAGTCTCTTTGCCTATGTAAAATCGAAAAAGGATCCTGAATTTTCAAAACTGGAAAGACCCTTCAAAGCTCCCCGTGGCTGGACTGAGATAGCTCTTGCAACCGGAATTCTGAACATCCCCTTCTTCCTTATTGGGATAATATATATCAGCACTCTGGAAAGCGGGTGGATTGCCACAGCAGTTGGTTTTGTTGTGCTCCTCCTGTATGTGCCTATATGGAGCCACTTACAGAAAAACGAACTAAAGACTGCAAAGAAGCAAGAAGCCGTTCTTCTAGCGGAGTGAGTTATCCCAGTGTGACACCATTGTGCTTAAAATTTCAGAAGATAGAACCTTTCAGGTTCTTCTTTTTATTAGCTGAAATATATGAGAATTTCATAGAAGGACATGGACGCAAATTTATAATTTTAACATCATATCGCTTCAGGATAGGCTTGATAAATAATAAATAGCAGTGCCCTTCTTTTTGCTCTTCATTTTCTGTATTCCAGCATCCATTTCCACACTGATTTAACCATGATTATTTTTTTTCCATCTTTGCTGTCAGCTATGATGATCTCTTCCTCGTCCATTGTCAGGATAAGCCCTTCTTCAAGGCCGTACTCATCAAGGGCTTCCGTAAGACCCAGAATTTCTCTTTCCCTCACTACAGGGTTTCCGAAGCAAACCGAGACCTGAATTGCCGCCGAAACGTTCTGGCTGTCTTTTTCCTTAGTAACAAAATCACATTCTCTTTTGTTCCGGAAGTAGAATACCTGTTTTTCCCTTCTCAGCAGTTCAAGGAACACAAGGTTCTCAAATCTCAGCCCAAGGCTGTCAGGATAACCGGGATATACTGCTTTGAAAATTCCAGTATCACCTGAATAAATCTTACGGGGAATGTCTTTTTCCTTCCCGCTTTCCTGGAGGTTGTTGTGTTTTGGGACCCTATACAGTAAGAAAATGTCTTCTAGATAGTCCAGATAGGTGTCTACAAGTTCCTCGCTCTCGAGTCCACTAACTTTTTTCAGGGTATCGGAGGAGTATTCCGAAGCCATGTTCGAAATCAGGAATACGGCAATCTTTTTTAACTTCTGGATATCATACCCGGCTGCAGCCCCTTTTTGCAGCTCTTCTTCAAAATATTTTCGGGACAGACTTATATCATTGTTTTTTATTACATCTGGGAAACCACCGTTTTCGAAATACTGGAAAAACATACATAACAGTTCATCACTGCTTGAAGGCGTTAGAAAGTTCGGCTCTGCTATTCTATTACCTTTAATCTGCAGGTATTCCCTAAAAGAGAACGGAAAAAGCCTTAAAATTTTAGATCTTCCTGAAAACCTGGAAGAAAACTCATTTATTAATTTTGATCTCGATGAAGTTAGATAAATTTCTGCTCCCTGCCTGTGAAGCCTGTCAACCCAGTTTTCCCAGCCCTGAAGATTCTGGATTTCATCAAAAAAATAGAAAACTCGTCCTGCTCCGTCTTCAGTTTCTTTTTTACGGATTTCGGCTGCAGTCTCCTCAATAGCCTGTAAATCTCCAGGTCCCAACGCCCGTACCTGACTATCTTCAAAATCAATATAAATTTTTACTCCAACCAGGTTACTGGCAACCTGACTCATGAAGGTGGTTTTACCTGCATGAGTGGGTCCGGAGATGAGTTTAATTTCACTGTCTCCCATGAAACAGCAGGTGAAAATATCTCTGGAGATTAAGTCTGGAGCATTTTGAAAAAAATTATGATGACTGCAGATCATAGATAGGGGCTCTAATGTTTGTCTGTTGTCAAAATTTTGCATGTTATCAAAATAATTTGTGATATGAAATTATATAGTTTTTCTGGCGCTAATAAGTTCTGAACCCACTAATAACCTGAGAACATAAAACTGGAAAATTTACAAAAACAAAGGAGATCTTTGCAGGCTCGTGGACTTAAATTTTTCGTTAGCAGAGAGCTCTTTATATAAACGCCTTCATAATTAAGGTGTCAATTTAATGGGATTAAAAAAAATTAATAGAAACATATAAATAATTGAGCTAGTATAACCCACTTATAAGTAAGAATCAGATCAGCAGGTAAAGATTAGTTTTCTTTTTTAAGTTTTTCTGGAATTTTATTCGTTTTTTGGTTCATAAACTATTTTTGTCTTACCGCAGCGCATACATACGAAATACTTTTCTCTTACATTTGAAGAATAAATATTCAAGCCGCCGCTTCTTTTCCATTTATGCAGACCTATAAGGCATAAAATGTTTTTTCTTTTAGACTTTCCGGAAACCTGATATGGAGCTCTGGAGCTCAATAATTTCACTCCTGCATGATCTTCTGGAATTTAAAACGAATCGAGTATATAAATGGGATAAAAATAGATCTTATCTGATATAGGGATTTTTATCTCTCTGGGCTGACAAAACCTTCCACAACAATAAACCGGTATCGTTTTTAGTGCTCAGAGATGAAACGAATTATAAAAATGTTCATATTTTAGCCCATTTTTCGCAGATGTCTGATAAATTACACTATTTTCCTGATTGTTTTTTCCAAATTTCCATGAAAGAATATGTGTTTTATCCCTAAATTATTTAGCTTTTTAAATTTTTTTATTTTGGTTATATGTTTATAATACAGCTGACCCACTATTTTACTCCAACTTCTAACTTGTTTTATTTTACATGATTATTTCACAATACCAAACCAGAATTGAAACTTGCTTAACGTTTAACTTTTTGCGCCGTTTGCTGTTGTATCGTGTATATTGAACTTTCAAATGGATTTGAA
>NZ_LZPK01000310.1:0-13074 GCF_001729375.1 Methanosarcina sp. A14
CCTTTACCGAAATGACCTTTCCGTTTTCACCAACCAGCTTCGCCATTGCCAGAGAAAAGAAACCCGGGCCGCATCCCAGATCCATACCAACCTGACCTTCTTAGACATATTTGCCAGCGATTTTGTAAGGGTTTTGCAAAAATCTACGAACCCAGTTTTCAAGGGTCCAGGCTTTCTGATAGGGGCATACATCCGTAGATTTGTTCGCTATGTTTCTTCCTCCGTTTAATTTTGGGTTCCATCTCCATTTCGAAGAGAAAGAATGCAAAAATATGTTATATATTTTTAAATTTGATCATATCTATCTAATATGTTTTCACATTTGGTCAAAATCCAAAATATTTAGAGAAATAGAGCAGTTATAATAGCATTTATAGTAAAACTTGTTTAGTACTAAAATCTTGTACATATAAGTACATCAAAGGACAAATTAGCAGCAGAAAAGCAATTATTATGAAATTCGGTTGATAAAATGGATTACGTACACGGATATTCTAATAGAGAAAATTCTCGACTTCATGACCAGGCAAATACACTCACCGCGCTATTACATAGTGATACCATATATCCTCCGGGAAGCAAAGTGCTTGAGGCCGGTTGCGGTGTGGGCGCGCAGACAGTCATACTGAGCAGAAACAGTCCCGAAGCCAGCATCACATCAATTGATATTTCAGATGAATCGGTAGAAAAAGCAAGACAATTGGTTAAAAAAGAAGGGGTGGAGAATGTTGATTTTCAGGTAGCTAATATTTTCTCTCTGCCCTATGAAGACGAGACTTTTGACCATATTTTCATATGCTTTGTACTTGAACACCTTAAGAACCCTCTTGATGCCTTATTGTCGGTGAAAAAGGTACTCAAAAAAGAGGGCACGATAACTGTCATAGAAGGAGATCACGGCTCAAGCTATTTTTATCCCAGGAGCGATGAAGCTATGCAAGCAATAAAGTGCCTGATCGATATCCAGGAACTTCTGGGAGGTAATTCCCTCATAGGTAGAGAAATCTACCCGCTGTTGAATCGAGCTGGTTTTAAAAATGTGAATGTCTCCCCCAGAATGGTATATGTTGATTCGAGTAAACCCGATCTGGTAGAAGGATTTACGAAGAATACTTTTACTGCGATGGTCGAGGGAGTCAGGGAGCAGGCACTGGAGCTAAAGATGATCGATGAAAAAACGTGGAATAAAGGTATTAGCGACCTTTACCGGACTGCAGGGCAAGAAGGCACGTTTTGTTATACCTTTTTTAAAGGCACAGCCATTAAATAATTTCTCAGTAAATTTATATTTTCTTGGCTAAATAAATACTAAAGCAAACGATGCAAATGTCAAATGATTCCGGAGTGTCGAATGATACCGGAATGTCAAACAAGAATGAAATTCCAGTTTTATTCCGAATTTTGCCTCATTTTACAATGTAGCGTCTATGAGTTCATTATGAAATGATTTCGTTATGAAATGAATTTATTATGAAACATTAAGATTAAAGCAGTTTGGAAAGGAAGTAGAAAAGTGCGTGTTCATAGTAATGGCATTCTTTTATTCAGGTTCAGGAATGAGATACTCGAAGTGATGCTGGTTCACCCAGGCGGGCCATTTTGGGCAAACAAAGACTACGGAGTGTGGTCAATACCCAAAGGGCTACCCGAAGGGCACGAAAAACCTCTGGACACGGCAAAAAGAGAATTTAAAGAAGAAACAGGTTTTGAGGCTGACGGCGAGTTTATTGATCTGGGAGAGTTGAACCAATCTAGAAAGAAGATAGTCCATGTATGGGCTCTTGAAAAAGACCTGGATATATCAAATGTTGTAAGTAATACATTTCCGCTTGAGTGGCCGAAAAACTCCGGGAAAGTACACGAGTATCCCGAGGTCGATAGAGCAGGCTGGTTTGATATTGAGCTCGCTAAGAAAAAAATACGAAAAGAACAAATAGGTTTTATTGATAGGCTTATGGGCATTATAAATTACTCTCAAAAGAAAGAACCCTTAGAAAAGAAAAGATACAGGCAAACTACATTATTTTAAACTTTGACACAGTTTGATGATCTAGAGAGAAAACTTATGAGACTATGCTTACCGTAAATGTTTCGGGATATCAATGAAAAAGGAAGCTGTACAGGTCTACAATCATTTACACTGTTGGTAATTCGATCTTCCCTTATTGCATTTGCTCATGCCAATTTCCACAAGAACTGAGGGGATTTTAATCTCTAAATATATTATACTTTGAGAAGTTCAAATCTTTTGGAATTCAATCCTTATTTAGTGATCTTGCTCTTGAATATCTAAAATACAATCTGTCAATACGATCCCATACAACATCCCATAAATATCTAGCATAGGAGAAAGGATAATTCATCCAAAAAACTAATTTCTTGAAGGACGATAGATCTCCATAACCTTCGACCCACATGGATTCACTTAAAAATCCTTTCCAGACAAGAGATTTTTGCATTTGTTTCCATCGCCTGAACATATGGGCTATTATAAGTAAGAAAGTACAAGCGATTGCGAATTGTTTTTTTCTCATAATTTTCACCCTTAACGACTCAATGAATTTAATAAAATAATCTCGAATAGGGCAAAACTTCCGGTATTTAGCCAAACTAGACTTAAAACCAACCTTTTTTGAGATTAAAATTCTTGTTGGAAAATTACCAAACTCTTTCAAAATATCCTTAACTCTTTTTTTTGATAGTTTAATATGTTCAAATATATGTTTCTTCTCCTATAAATTTTTGTTCCAAAACGACCTGCAATATTTTCAACCTGCTACATTATTTTATATGAATCGTTGCGTTTTTATAGACAAGTGTGAGTATTTTTAGAGAGGAAGTAATTTTACTAAACTGGATAAGTACTGGATAAGTAATAGTGGGGGGAATTATTATGAAAAGAGCCAAGGTTTTTTACCTGAGGATAGCTGCAAGCTTCTTGGTCATTCTGTCAACGCTTCCAATTTCATCTGCAGTAACTGATGTAGCGGAGACTAATTTTGAAGATGAAAACAATGAAACAGATTTCACATCAATGTGTGACGAAAATGAACTAATGGATCAGGAAATAGGCCTAAACTTCCGTTTTCTCACATCCATGCTTCAGATGCTTGACCTCAACCTTAACCTCATAGATAGAACCCTGAACGCACGCGTTGAGGAATATCCATTTTTGCAGCCTACAATCGGAGGGACAGAGGCAGGCATAGCAACAACGAATTCCATACTTGGTGTGATGGAATCAGACCCTGAAAATTTGAGTGAGACGGAAAATTCTCTTGTTCCTTTAAACGAAAATATGGAACGGCTTAATTCAAGCCTCATATACCCTGACAACATGATCGAAGCTGCCAATTCGACTCTTGGAGAACCTAATAGTACCACGCCTATGATTGTCGAGATGTTCAAAAGTGTAAAAGCAATGGCAGAGCTTTTTGACTGAGACTGCGATACTAAAATCAGAGAATGTTACTAAATTTGCAAGCTCAAATGAAAATTTTTGGCAATATTCAGGTCAGCTATTCAGGTTGATATTATTTAATGACTTTAAGCCGATGTTCCTGTCGGCAGATTAATTTTTCTTTTTGTATGATTTTGAAGAGCGAATTGAGGATTCTTGTGAACTCTTATTTACCTCATACCGCTGAAGACTTTTTATTTTTTCTGTACTGATGAATTTCTATTTATATAAAAGTTAAATTATTATATTTTTTGAGTATCAGCCTGAATATTTTCAGCGAAATTATAAAAAATAATTCAAATAATTGATACTAATCTTTAGACAGATTCGTTTTGAGATATTTATCTTCGAAAATATTTTCTCGATCCCGGCTGTATTTGAATAATACCGACAAAAACTTCTTTCCATCAGGATTGTTCCTGACCGAATAAAAGAAATTGGGATTATCCGGAATGGGTAAACCGGGTTTTTGGAAAGTTTAAAACCTCTTTAAGGACGTATTTTTTCAATCTGAAGTATTTGATCGCTTTAAAAATTGCTTCTGGTTTAAGCTGCAAAAGTCGAGAAACGGAATCCAGCCGATCTCTGACCGATCTCTAACAGAACACATATTAAATAAGATTTCCTTCAGGTCGCTATTTTACCCCATTATGATAATAACGGGATGATTCCAAAAAGCTTTTATATTAAGTCGATGAGGTACTTCGTGGAAATCTTGGGGAAACTTTAAAAAATATATATTTAGTTTTTCTCCTTCAAGTTTCAGAAAAAACGACATAATCCGAAATTTGCTCTGTCAGCCCTCTGAAGGCTAAATTAGTTACGGACGCTTGTGGAGTTCGAAAAAAAGACCCGATGAGTTTCGTAAGCTGTTCCAGAAATGCAAAAACAGATTCCAAGCTTCGAAAAACAGACAAAGCGTTCATTGAATTAAGAGGCAAATTAGCAGAAGCAAATCAGAATTAATGCAAGGCGGGTAAAACCCAGATCCGTCTTCCATACCCCAGCCATGAATCTTACCCAGGATTCACCCTGCAACTCACTGAGGTCCTACACTGGATTCAACCCATTTCCAAACCTACGATTCAAACCAAAATCCAACCTGCAATCCAACAGGGGTCTTCTGGATTTTACTCAATCCAACCTGCGATCCAACAGGGATCCTCCTGACTTAGCCCAAAATCAGCTTCGAATATCGGCACCTAACCGAGGATTAGCCCAAGATCCGCATTCGAATCAGTTTGGGACCCAACAGGATTCAACCCTTGATCCAACCTGGAAGTTGACCCCACGATCCAATCCAAGATTTAGCTCCGATCCAATCCTAAAGGTCGTAATAAATCATGCAGCTTATCACGAAACCCGAAATAGACCTTGTCTTGGAAGCTCAGAAAGGGGTAGCCAGACAAAAAGTTGAGCAAAAAGGCCGATATATAGACAAATTTAAAATTTACATCTGTTTACAGAAATTCGAAATAGCTAACTTTGAAACTCTAAATCCCAAAATGAGATTTTTCATTACATACAGTAACAGTACCCTATCTGGCAGTACCCTCAAGGCTGGAAAAACAGGCTTATCCTTCAAAGCTGGAAAAGTAGGCTTATTCTCCCTTCAAACTGCAAAAAAAGACTTTTCAGGCTTTAACCTTCAGTTGACTGAGAACGTTTTACAAGTAGTCACTGGCAAGGCAACCGAACATTGCTCCTGCCCGTTGACCCAGAGAGTCGGGAACTAAACGCAGTAAAACGGTGTTAACATGTCAGTTAACGACTCGGTCAACCGGATAGTGGCAGGTTCCGGTGTAATACTTGCAGGAACCTTCATCGGAATGCTTCTCGACATTATCACCAAAAAAGTACTCACTTCACATCTCGCGCCAGCCGATTTTGGCACATATGCTCTTGCACTTACTGTGATCTCAGTTACAGGTGCAGTTGCAACTCTTGGACTCAATGAAGGAGTCCCAAGATATATTGCGTTTTTCAGGGGCAGGCATGAGGAGCAGAAGGTGCATGAACTAATAATCTCAGCCATGATTATGGGCTTGATTGCAGGCTTGCTTTCAATTCTGGTGTCACCTTCCCTGTTCCATACTCTGGCAGGAAATGGCTTTGATGCACAGGGCAAAGTCCTGTCCGTAGTGAAGACCCTCATCTTTGCAGTTCCGTTTACCATACTCCTGAACCTGACAGTAGCGATCTACAGAGGATTCGACCGTACGAATGTTAACATGTACTTCTATAACATCGTAAGGCCGGTATCTCTACTTGGGTTTGCCACAGTTGCCGTATTTATCAATGCTTCTCTGAAGGGAGTCGTGTTTGCGGATCTGCTCTCAATGATCTTTACCTTCGGCATAATGTCCGTGTACTTCATAAAGAGGCCTCCAATCAAGAGGGCAGTCAAACAGGAACGAAAAATTCAGTTCGGTGGCACAACCAGGCAGTTAATAAGATATTCGTTTCCACTCTTGATAACTGCAACTCTGCTCAACATTATGAGCTGGATAGACACAATAATGCTAGGATATTTCAAGTCGGCCGAGATCGTTGGAATTTACAATGCAGTATATCCTATTGTAGGATTTTTGTCTCTGGTGGTATCTTCCATGGGCTTTGTTTATGTCCCTGTTACGTCCAGGCTTTGGGGTCAAAACGAGACTGCTCCACTTGGCTCAATTTATGAGATAATGACTAAATGGTGCTTCCTTCTTACATTCCCTCTCTTTGCACTCATATTCGTGTATCCCGAATACTTTATTACAAAGCTCTATGGAGAGCAATATGTGAGCGGTGCCATTGCCTTGCGTATCCTTGCCCTGGGGTTCATAGCAAATTCGTACTTTGGATTTAACTACCATACTCTGTTAGCCTCTGGTGATTCGGACTTCCTTATGAAGTGCTCAGTAGCAAGTGCAGGCATTAATGTTGCAGTCAACTTCATGCTTATACCTGAGTATGGGATGGTAGGTGCAGCCATAGGGACTGCAGTGTCCTTTTCATCCATCGAAGTCCTGATGACTTTAAGGGCCTGGAGGAAGCAGAATATGCATCCTTTCACCTCGATGTACCGAAGATTAACTTTCATCGTTATCTTGATGGTCGGGTCCATGCTCGCAGCCAAGAATGCTCATCTACTTACCGGAGCACTCTGGGAGTACGCAACTTTCATAGTCGGGTATTTCCTGATCGTCCACCGCGCAAAAATCCTTAACAGTGCTGAAATGAAGATGATATGCGAGATCCAGAAGAATTTCAGGTACAGAATCAGCCTCCGCATTCCTGAATCACTCAAGACCCTTGCATTATAATTTAATTCTGTGCAGGGAAAAGCTAGTAATCTTTTATTTTGAAGAGTATCAGAAACCCGAACCTTCATGGATTAAAGTGAAAATGTCAAAACGAAGATACAGACAGTGCTATAATAGTTCATCCCAAAACCAATTTTATTCTCAAATCAATGAAGTTCCAGAACTATAAAATCAGTGAGAGTTCCAAAACTAGGTTTTATGATCTGGAACTCTATTGATTATTCCAAATACGAGGTTCAGAGACACAATTATAATTTTTGGGATTAACTTAAATATTAATTTCATAAGATCTCAATTTTTGGAATGTTATTCACACTCCGGGAAGACCAGGGTGTTATTTATCTTTTCATCTGGATAAATATCTTTTATTTTTCGGAACCTTTTGATATATTCTGGTTGGGGTGGCCAATAGAGCAACTGTCTCATACCACTGTAGTCACGGTAGCACACTGAAATAGATTTTTCAGATTCTGGTTTTCTATTTTTTATAATCGAATGGAAGTTCCTGAAGATGCGTTTTTTAGGTTCAGCGAGCCCTGCTACCCAGTACAGAATCCCAATCGAGCTCTGCAAGTGAGTCTTTATTACCCTCGAAAATGCTGATTTTAAGGTTTTGAGAACGGATATATTGAAAAATTTTCTTAATTTAAGGCTCTCCACTCATGTTCAATATTTGCCAGCCATTTTGCCAGCCATTGTTAAACAGTAAACGCCCAAGAAACTAATTTCTTCAAACTGATTTCTTCAAACTGATTTCTTCAAACTGATTTCTTCAAACTGATTTCTTCAAATTGAGTTCGTCAAATATGTAACAACGTAACAGAAAAAAATAAGATCTAGTAATAAAAAACAAAAAGTAAGTGTTAAATATCATTAGTAGTATAGGTAAATATGTCTCTTGCGAACAGACACAAAACTTAAACTACCTCCTGAATAGTTTAAGTACCTGAATTTCTTTTCACCCTGTCTGTGAAAGCAGATAGGGATAAGGTTCAGATAATTAAAGAAGGACATAAGGACCCGTAAAAATTCCCTAAAAAATCTCCATTAATTTGAACTGAATGGTTTGATCTATTTTTACTCACGTCTTTTCAGCCTTTTAATGTTGATTTATAAATAGAATTTTTACAAAGATGATATAAAATCATTTAATAATAACTATTTGGATATAAAAAATAGAGATAAGAGCACTTAATTTTATTTACGGATTAAATATGGATATTGAATTATATGTAAGATATTAATTTATCAAAAAAAGTAATACCAAAATATATATAAGTAATATAGAACAATCCTGCCATGTCAGGACACTGTTCAGAAAAATAACTAGCAAAATGTTGTAAAATATATAAAGAAGCTGAATTCCCTTTCTTTCAAAAAATATTCTAAATTATATAAAATTACTCGTCAAAATAAAGATTCTCAGTTATAATTTTTAAAAATAAATAAGGGAAGAAAGAAAAATGCATATTCCAGATGGATATCTAGGGCCGTATACCTATGTCGCGTTTTGGATTATTATGATCCCGATATGGTATTATGCCGGAAAAAAACTGAACACAGAACTTAAGTCCAGACAGGTCCCTCTGCTGGCACTATCAGCTGCTTTTTCATTTGTAATAATGATGTTCAATGTACCTATTCCAGGAGGTAGCACGGGTCACGCCGTTGGAGGCGCAATTATCGGCATCGTTCTCGGTCCCTGGGCAGGAGTGATAGCTATTTCTGTAACTCTGGTATTGCAGGCATTGATATTCGGTGATGGAGGAATTACGGCCATAGCCGCGAATTGCTTCAATATGGGAGTTGTAATACCCTTTGTCGGTTATTATGTTTATAAGCTTATTAGCGGAAATTCTGATATCACGTCCTCTAAGAGAATTATTGCTTCGGCTATAGCTGGTTGGTGTTCTCTGACCATAGCAGCTTTCTGTACAGGTGTTGAATTCGGAATACAGCCTATCTTGCAACACACGGCTGCTGGAACCCCACTGTATATGCCCTACCCATTGAGTGTAACTGTTCCTGCCATGGTAATAGAACATGCTTTTGGATTTAGCATTCTGGAAGCAGTGATTACCGCAATTATTTTTGCCTATATCCAGAGAACGGATGTGTCTCTATTTTATAGAGAAAAATCAGAAGTGCAGAAGGGTAAAATGAAGAAGGCAGTCACAGCCTGAGGTGAGAACATGGAGAAAATAATAAGAAACTTAAGCATTGGCTTGATAATACTTATGATTTTTGCACCACTGGGTCTTTTGGCCGTTGGTGAAACCTTCGGTGAATGGGGGCCTGAAGAGGTCAAGGAGAAGCTTGGTTTTGTGCCTCCAGGACTTGAAGAGCTCTCGGATCTTTGGAGCGCTCCAATGCCTGATTATGCTTTTGTGGGTGGCGATGAGTCGATGAGTATGTCTTCTGTAGCATATATTCTGTCAGCAGTGATAGGTGTAGTAATCGGCGGTGGCCTCCTGTATTTTATAGGAAAAAAAGCCGCCAAAAATTAAACTCTTTAAATATTATTGTGAGCTTGCTATAAATTGAAAACCAAATACTTGGTATTGTGAGAATTTCAATAAACCTGCGAGTTTGATGGATTGTTTATAATACTTATAAAAAATTGGTAAATATGAGATTTATTGAAATTCTCTATAATTTGGTTCTCTCTATGTAAAATTCGTTTCCCGATGACTTATGTAATCTAAAATTTTGTATAAAATCGACACCTTTTTATAATTTTAATTTTTGTTTATTTTTAATTAACTCATATCATATTTTAATACTAGCTGGAATTCAGGTTTTAAAGCGGGTGAACAATGATCCCAGATTGGATGACAAAAACAGATACCGGTCCATGCCGGTGCTCAGCGGTGCATCACGGTAAGAAGGGTTTCATAGGAAAGACGATTGACGGAATCTTTGGCTTTTTGGAAGAAGCTTTTGTCTCAGATAGCTTCTCTAAACGCGATGGTTTCCTCCAGAGTTTGGACCCTAGAGCCAAGCTGATTTCCATCCTGGCCGTGATATTCGCAACGAGTTTAATCGGAGACCTGAGATTACTGATCTTTGTTTATATGCTTACTCTGCTTTTTGCATATCTCAGCAAGATCGATGTTTTATTCTTTATCAAGCGGGTGTGGCTCTTCATACCAATTTTTGCAGGAATCATTGCCATACCAATGATTTTCAATGTCTTTTTTCCAGGAGATCCTCTTATCAGGTTAGTTTATCTGGGCTCTGGGGCACACCTGGGACCATTTTCACTTCCAGATAGCATATACATCACCAAACAGGGCGTTAATTTTGCTGTGATATTTATAATGCGTGTCGCAGCATGCGTATCTGCCGTAGTTTTGCTTTTTCTCACCACACCTCAGAAGGTTCTTTTTAAATCCCTGCGCTCGGTGGGAGTTCCTAAAATCTATGTTTTCACGCTGGAGATGGCCTACAGATACATTTTTTTGCTAACTGATATGGTGCGGGAGATATATATTGCCAAGAAAGCCAGAACCATAAAGACTGGAGGCATGTTCGAGGAGCAGAAATGGGTTGGTGGACGAATCGGCTATACGCTAATAAGGTCTCTGGATACAAGTGAAAAAGTTCATGCAGCCATGATGTCCAGAGGGTACAATGGTGATGTTAAGATAATGCAGGAGTTCAAAATGCGCAATCGCGATTACATTTCAGGAGCAATTGCGGTATCCATGAGTGTATTGCTAGTGTTGATCTCCCATAACATCATAAGGTGATATGAACATGGAAACAATTTTTGATGTGAAAAATGTATCATATACATATGTTGGAAAAATAAATGCATTAAATGATATCAGCTTCAAAGTAAAGCCAGGTGA
This sequence comes from Methanosarcina sp. A14, assembly GCF_001729375.1. Classification (NCBI taxonomy): domain Archaea; kingdom Methanobacteriati; phylum Methanobacteriota; class Methanomicrobia; order Methanosarcinales; family Methanosarcinaceae; genus Methanosarcina; species Methanosarcina sp. A14. Next base: position 10,626 of record NZ_LZPK01000310.1, read on the forward strand.
GCAAATCTCTATAATGGGCTCTAATGGCAGTGGGAAATCGACTCTACTGACCCTTCTAGATGGACTTATATATCCTACTTTGGGAGAATTCTATGCTTTTGACAATCAGATAAGCGAAGATGTTTTCGATGCCATTAAAGATAATGAATTTAGGTCTTATTTCAGGAAAAGAGTAGGATTTGTCTTTCAGAACTCAGATGTACAACTCTTCTCTTCCACAGTTTATGAAGAAGTTGCCTTTGGACCCATGCAGCTCAATATGACTCCGGAAGAAGTTAAAACCAGAGTGATGGAAGTCCTGGAGATGATTGGGATTACCAAGCTTAAAGACCGATCTCCTCATACCCTGAGCGGAGGAGAGAAGAAAAAAGTCTGTATAGCAGCTGTTTTGGCTAATAACCCGGATGTCCTTTTATTGGATGAGCCCACCGCAGGATTGGATCCAAGGACTCAGCTCTGGTTAGTAGAGCTATTGCAGGAGCTTGGGAAAGCGGGAAAGACGATAATTACCGCTACTCATGATCTTGAAACAGTAGAGCAGATTAGCAAAAGAGCCATAGTTATGGGCGAAGATCATAGAATTGTTGTGGACGGAAATGTGGAAACAGTACTCAATAACAGGGAACTTTTACTTACTACAAATCTTATCCATGAACACATGCACGTTCATGGCAAGCTTGTGCACGAACATCTGCATGTTCACTATAGAGAGCATATACACGAGCACTAAAATTGAATTGCTTTATACGATTTAATAAACTGTGCTTGATTATTACATAATTTGATATTTGTCCAGTATTCGGTTAAGATATAATCTATAGAAATGTTATTTTTGTTGCCGTTTCTGTAAATATATAGCTTCCGTAAACATATAATGTATAAACATATAAAATGTAAATCAAGATGCATAAATGATTGCAGTAGGCGTTTTAACGTCACTGGATCCCTTGACCGAATTAACGTCACTGAACTCCTTGACCGAATTAACGTCACTGGATTCCTTAACCGAATACAAATGAATAATTCTTCGGCGATAACTGTTCTTATGTGACGGATTGTCATTTTTTATGTAGTGTACATTAAGAAAATATTCTAACTATTTCTTTGATTTTATTTCTTCCCTATATATTTCTTTGTTCATTTTTCCCTATATATTTCTTTGTTCATTCTTCCCTATATCTCGTTTTTACTTTATCCTTCGCAGAAACAGATAATTTTTATAAAAATTTAATAAGAGATGTTTAATAAAAGTGCAGTGCCTTATGAAATAGGGGAAAGTATGAGCCTGGGGTACTTAAAAAATCTGGTTACCAGAACAATAACGGAATGGATGGAAGATAATGCAATGACTTACAGCGCCGCGCTGGCGTATTATTTTGTACTGAGTCTTCCTGCTCTCTTATTATTTTCAGTATCCATAGGAAGTATTTTTTTGAAATCTGAAAATCTCCAGAGTAAAATAATAAACAACCTGCAAGGAGCTACTGATGAGAGAATTATCAATATGATAATTCTACTTTTTGAACGTATTCCGGAAATTAATTCTCTTTCAATAAGCGCGTTGATAGGTTTTATCTTTCTTCTCTGGAGTGCAAGTAATGTTTTCAGGCAATTAAAAAATTTCCTTGAAAGAGCATGGGATATCAAACCCACTGAATCAAGCAACATTAAAGACTTTATCAGGGACGCAATCATGTCCTTTGTTATTGTTATACTCTTTGGAGGACTGCTCGCAATGAGTATATTTGTTGAAGGATTTCTTTATGCGGCTTCAAAATTGTTTCAACAATTTCTACCATTTTCACCCATAATTGCTGATTATACAGGTTCAATAGCCGGCTTCCTTATTCTTGTACTGTTTTTCATACTTGTGTATAGAGTGCTTCCAGATAAGAGTTTTGACTTAAAATCGATTTTTGTTGGGGCTTTCGTAACCGCAGTTCTTGTAACAATAGGAAAATACGTTATTGTACTTTTTATTGCATACAGTAACCCAACAAATGTCTATGGAGCAATAGGGTCTATCATAGGGTTATTTCTTCTATTTTACTATTCCTCAATTATGATTACGCTTGGTGCGGAGTTCACAAAAGTTTATTCGGAATCTTAAAAATGCTAGCTCTGAAAATAAGGTCTAATTATTCTTTAAATCTTGATCCTGTTTTTATTTTTACTATTCGTTTTTCATGAAATCTCGGTGTCCATGAAATCCTGTTATAAAACAATTTGTTGAAGAGATAATCTGATCGTAAACTAGCCATTAGTCGATCTTAAAATCCTCCTTGAGACCGGCACCGGGAATCTTCTTATACTATTAAAGAAATGAGGAAAAAGCGTTATGTCTTATTGAACATAACGCATTGTTTGTCATATATCATCTGACTTACACGATCTATAACATAATATTACTTTGAAAGGATACGGTAGAAAAAAACAAAAAAGTGATTAT
>NZ_LZPK01000311.1:0-2391 GCF_001729375.1 Methanosarcina sp. A14
AAGCTACATAACCCTCGCCATCTGCAGTGAGGGTAACGTTTTCAGTGTTTAACATTACTGTCTTACGGGAACCGGAGATTTTCACATCAGCAGAATTTATATGGTAAAGGCGTACCGTATCATGCATGTCGGTATTCTCTTCAAATGTATAATTCCCGTTTATATCAATTTCGGAATTCCTGGAGAGGCCCATTATTATCATGTCTCCGTTTTCCAGGTGCATATTCAGAGTGAAACTGCCCATAAGAATAGCTTTTCCTTCTCCTGCTGAAGTAAGCCGGGATGTATTGTTGAGTTCTTCACTTCCCATTAGAGAATTAAGTTCTTCGAAAATATCTCTCAGGACATTATTAGCTTGCATCATACTCTTCTGAGACTGAATCAAATAATCTACTTCCATATTTTCGGATGAACTGTTGTTATATTGACTCAAATTTGTAATTGAGCTATTATTTTCTTCGCTTAAGGTTGCATTCGCAAGGGCTCGGTACTGCTTTGCTTCTTTTATAAGACGGTTATACTCTTCAAGCAGGGTTTCAAGTCTGCTAACATCTTTCCCTTCTGCTTTGTAGCGCTCAATACCGGCTTTAAGCTTTAATGAAATCGTTTCTGCTTTTTCGATGTTTCTGTCAAGAAGGGATGTTGCATCTCTCAGAGTAGGCATGGACTCAGGGCCTGAATTAAACTTATCTTGCGGAAACTCATGGGGGTGTTGGCCTGGTATTTCACCCACATGGTCCAGGAGCCCTACATAGGGGAAAAAAATAGTCCTAGCTAGGTCTTCTGTAGCTTTACAATTAAAGCCCTGAGCCTCCTCATCAACACAGCCTGAGATCACGATAATAGTTGCGAGTATAAGGAGTAAGGACAGAAATTTTATTTTCATACTGGGCCACGTCCTATGGAATAGAACTCATTGCTGGACTGTATCTTTTCATCGAGTTCGTATATTAATATTTGGTTATTTTTAAAAGTCTTTCTCAGAAACAATAGAATCGTTCCAAAACTCTGAAGCCTATAATTAACTTCAGGGCAATTTTAGGATTTCCGTTTTCTCCAAATTTTCCTGGCTGTCTCGCCAGGATTTCACAACAAAATAGGAGTTTCCAGGTTCTCTTTTGCGGGCAGAAAAACAATTACTTTTTTCGAGGCCTCATAAATTTTTATTTCCCTTCCTTTCTGACTCCATTTTACGTGCCTTACTCTAATCATTCCGGCTTCCAGAAGAGAGTCCAGATTATATTTGAGAGTATTCAGACGCACTCCAAGCTCATCGGCAAGGTTTCCTGCCGACATTGACTTCTTATTAAGCAGTTTAAGAATTCTGATTGAAGTTTCGCTTGAAAGAAGCCTGGCAATTTTTCTGGAATCTTCGGAAAGCTGCAAAATCAGCAATTTTTCCTCCGGGTTATCAGGCATTTTTATCCCTGCTACATTTTTTCTCGTATTTAAGTATTTTCGAAATCCTTTTAATTAATCTTTTTAATTAACCCTTTTAATTAACTTTTTAAGAAGTTTAGTCAGGAACTATCGAATTGATATTGCAGGTCTTAGTACACATAGTTTCCTCGTAATCTTCTATGCTTTTATAAATGCTTTTTTGACCGTTTTTTGATTACGGCACAAAATTGCAGCATATCTCTGGGTCTCTGGGTGGAATGTTACTAATCGATATGTTCCTGACAGAGGTGCTATATCTGGATTTAAAAATAAAAGAATACTTACTTTTTTAGGAGTATTCCTGGATTAAATTTACAATTTACACTTTAAATGAAACTATTTTGGAATTTAACCCTTTATAACCCTTAAATAGATTATTTCGAAGGTTTACCTTCCTTTAACGGTTCAAATTGATTTTTTTATTCCATCAGGCTATTTTTCAAATTAAAAACCGTTCTAGTTCCAAGATTATAATTTGCGATTGTTGTAAAGTTATATAAAGAATAAAATAAGGACACTTAGTGAATTTAATTCAGAACCAATTAAAACTGAATTTTCCAAAATAACAGGTAAATAATATTTATTCTATTAAAAAATACGGCGCCTAGAGAGCTCAATAAGTATTAGTTTTAGAATTTACACCCTTTTATGCGATTTAAGGTTTAAAAACGCTTATTTCCCAAATTAAGTTCTGTTAGTCATATTATATCTGTAAGTAATATTATATTTAATATAATATAATTTAAAATTGTCAATTGGCGGATGGTCAATCTCCGAATAGCCGGTAAGGCGATTAGATCAAAAAAGGAATTACACAATTGAGCTGAAAAAACGTAGAATGAAACTATAAGACATCTAGGTTACTTGCAACAACTTGCTTGTGCAACCTGCTTGTGCAACTTGCTTGTAATTTGCTTGTGTAACTTATTTGTTGCTTGTGTAACTTGCTTG
>NZ_LZPK01000312.1:0-2877 GCF_001729375.1 Methanosarcina sp. A14
CAAAAGATAGAGATAAAAAGAGAAAAATAAAAGAATAAAAAGTGAAAAAATAAAGAAAAAAAAGTGAAAAATTAAAGAATAAAAAGTGAAAAATTAAAGAATAAAAAGTGAAAAATGAAAAAATCCAAATAAAAATATCATTTTTTAAAGAATTGTAGCGCTTATAGCGCTTCTAAATGAAATAAATAAAACCCGTCTTCGGGATTAACCTGTTTTTCAGGAAGCCTTTTTCATAATCAATTTTTATCAACAAGTTTTGCTTCCAGGATCTTTAAGGAGCCAGTGTCACCCTGCCATTCAACTTCACTTTTTACAATCTCAATCCGCTTTTTAAAAAAGGGAGCATCAAGCACAACAGTTTCATATTCTCCACCTTCTCCGGCCATGTGAACCATGTACCGCTTGTTCAGGGCTTTGAGATGTTCGATTGAATTTACATTAATAGGGCGACCAAGCCAGGACTCGTCGAGGCCGTCAGCTGCGACCCTTACAATACGGATATCAAGTACTTTTGACATCTCATTGAGCAATTCTTCAGGGTCCCTGTGCCAGAGAGGAGTATAGACCTTAAGCCCCAGGGAATCGCAGATCTTCTTCACCCTACCTGCCTGGTACTGGGACTCAATCGCACCTACGGATACACCGTCTACATCTACTTTCTTGAGAGCAAGGGTCAGGTCATCCAGTTCAAGTTCCTTTATTCCGCTTGACTCTTGCTGAACCAGGGGGATTTCACAGGCGGCAGAGATTAGTTCTACCATGTGGAGGTTGACGGAATGATACATGTAAGAATCGTCCCTTGCGGGAACAATATTAATCAGGTGGGTGACTTCATGCCCTTCCTGGAGGGCTTTATATATGGCAAAAATCGAGTCCTTGCCACCGGAAACCAGTGCTGCGAGTTTCATCTGCATCCCTTTTTGTTTTACTGTACGTTGAGGGTTATAATGCGTGGATCATTAAGTAATATTTTATATATCTTTTGACTTTTGATCATGCTTCTTCTGCATTTGCAATTTCAGCACTCTTTCTCAAGCCTGCCAAAATTAGCTTCATAACGGGCTTTCATTTCCTCCCAGGTTGGAAGGTCTGTCTGGCAACCTTGTGCCTGTACAGCAAAAGAAGCTACTGTAGACCCAATTTTCCCGCAGGTGGAAAGCGGGTATCCTCTTGTGAGGGCAAGAAGGAAACCTGCCCTGTAAGCATCTCCTGCTCCGGTGGGATCTACAGCCTGGACAGAAATTACAGGAATTAAAAATTCATCATTATCTGTATAGATCCTGCTGCCCTTGGAATCGTATGTGACCACAATAATGTCGATCATCGCTTTGAGTTCAGAGAAACTTTTTCCGGTCATCTCTGAAACTCGCCTTATCTCGTGTCGGTTCGCAAAAAGGATGTCAGTATGAGCGAGTATGAGTTCAAGATTTTCTTTCGAATACGTAACAAGATCCTGGCCCGGGTCAAAGGAGACGAAGCCGGCAATTTGTGCGAGTTTCGCGTTATACACCGAGTCAGCGGTTGCAAGATGAACGAAATCTACAGGTTCGGGTTCCAATTCCTTGAATTTTGAAGAAGCTCCCCAGTAAAAATAGGTTGTCTGGTTGTCTTCCCTGTCAGTGAAAATAAAGGCTTTAGAAATTTTCTGGTCCTTAATTCTATAAAGACGGGAGAGGTCAACATTCGCTTCCGTAAGGAGTTTTTCATATCCCGAACTTATAAAATCCGAACCTACAGGGGAAATCAGCTGGCTCTTTCCTCCCAGCTTTGCAATGGCAACCGCAATATTGGCAGCTCCTCCGCCAGGATATTCTTCATAGTCAATGACAGGAGATGACTCGTTTTTTCCTGCGATTCTTTCAACATCTACAATGTAATCAAGGGCAGTGTGCCCTACGATTGAAATTACTCTGTCCATGTAGTGTCCTCTTTTTTCATGGGTTGTGAAAAAGCCCGGCTCTTTGCGCCGGATAAAACTCTAAAAAACAAGTCTGAAGAAGAGATAAAACTTGCTTTTTTACCGGGTTTTTATCAATGATGTGACTCTTTTCTCACCAAATGTCTCTTTTCTCACCAAATATCTCTTTTCAGCCCTTGGAAAGTCAAATCTGAACAAAACCTAGAGGCATAACTAGCCGTAGCATAATGTCTTATTCTGTCTAATAGGTCCTGGGAAAAACTTTTATTTGCTTGTTTTGCTCTTATGCTGCTGTTCGCTCTTCTCAACTGACCTTTCGAATTCGGTGACTTCAACGACTGTTAGAGGAATATCGCGGAGAGACTTTCCAATCACGGATTTTGCAATCCTTTCCGCATGTTCGGCAGACTCAGCATCAAAAACCTTCATCTCAAAAATAAGACCTACAAGAGCGGTGTTTGCTGCTATGAAAACACTGCTAAAGGGCTCACCACATACCGGACAGGATGTAGTTCCTACGTCAACCTCTACAAAATCCAGTTTAGGATTCAGGCGTTTTCCAGCTTCTGAAATTGCGACTCCTATAGCATCATCAGCCGTCTTCACATCTCTAACCAACCAAGCTGCTTCAAGTACCACATGGAAGTTTTTCATTATTGTCCACCATTATTATTCTGTTATGCACGTTTTTTAAGAAGATATCCCGATCGGGAAAAGTTTTCACAGAATCTAAAGAATAGAATAAAGTATATAAAATTGTTTCTGCTTCAAATAAATAGTATTATATTTGATTTTATATGGTTTTTCAGTTAAGTTTTTAATTCTCAGTCTTGCAACTTTAATCCTTTTAACTGAGGCATCTATGCTTTTTCCCAGACTCAAGTTCAGGCATTTTTAATTTTCTTATATTATATTTTATTTGCCTTTAGTTATTCTTCTATAGTTATTCTTCTATAGTT
>NZ_LZPK01000313.1:0-3263 GCF_001729375.1 Methanosarcina sp. A14
TATGATTCAGGCTTAAGTTAATTTTGTAAAGATTTTCAATTTAAGATAAACTGTTTTTCACATTTCATATAATAGAGTTATATTAAAACTCAACCTTTCTTCTCCAAACCCTATATTCGAAGCAATTAAGAATAGTTGAATAATCAAAGTTGCGCTGGCGCACCCTGCTGCAAGCAATGGGGTATGTTCACGCCCCCGCTATAAATTTTGTTATACCGGAGTTTATACTTTTATACATAAAACCATATCAATAGACACTTTTTTTGTAGGGTCTAATACGAAGTGGCTCTTCGTCATTCTCTATGGATAAGATGATTTTCAATTCAAGACCGCATTGGTTTTTATGGGGACATTGGAGAATATCCACACAAAACAACGAAGAGCCTAAAAAATTAATTATGTGGCAATCAATTCCAAAAAGTTTAATACAAAATATTAGATATATTGAACTGATTTAGTATGAAAGTACGAAACAAAACTGTTTCCCAATGCTTCTTTTGATTTTTCTGCGCCTTATCAAATTTAAGCCTTCTATGGCAATTCACTGATTAATTTAGTGATGGTTTGAAAAATCAAAATTAGGACAACATTACTATCCAAGGTAATGACGAGATAGATAGTCAAAAAAAGGGCGAAGTAGAATACTTTCATTTCTTTGTGCATTTATTCGAAGAATATCATGTACGTTTAGTTATACTCATTATAGTGAAAATTGAAGACTTTTTCGATTATAGAGTCTAAAAGATAATATCTAAAATAAAACGCAGTAAAACGGTTATCTTTCTAATAAGAAGATAACAATCCATGTGTCTTCGGTTATGTGAGAGATCATGATAAATTGCGTCAATTTCCTCCACATTTATCAAATATTTTAATAAATTATGAAGTTGTGTAAAGAGAAATTGCATGTTTAACAATAAACCTAAAGTAAGCGTAATCATCCCTACTTACAACCGGGAACATTTAATTTCAAGATCTATTGATAGTGTACTAAATCAAACTTACAAAGATTTTGAAGTTATTATTGTAGATGATGCTTCAACTGACAATACTGAGGAACTTATCAAAAAAGAGTATCCTACTCTCATATATCTCAGACTCAAAAAAAATATGGGTGCAGCAGTAGCAAGAAATACTGGTCTCAATGTTGCAAGAGGTGAATATATAGCATTTCATGACAGTGATGACGAATGGTTTCCGGAAAAGCTTGAGAAACAGATGGATGTTTTTGATAAATCTCCGGAAGTGGGAGTGGTGTACACTGATATGCTAAGGATATTTGAAGATCAAGGAATCGATTATTGGAATTCTCCTACTGTCTATAGTGGTATTTTGGTTAATGAACAAACTCTAGACTATCAAGTGTTAGGAATTGGAATCCAATCTGCGGTGATTCAAAAGGAATGTATAGAATATGTTGGATATTTTGATGATAAATTACCCCGATTAATAGATCTCGATTTATTCTTAAGGTTATCTAAATATTTCAAGTTTTATCATATACGAGAACCTTTGGTTAAATATTATGAAAATGAAGGTATTTCTACTAATATTATTGCAGGTTATACTGCAAGAATTTATTTACTCAATAAATATTTTAACTGCTTAAAGGGAAATAAAAAATTTCTAGCAAGGCAGTACTATGATATTGGATACTCTATGATGTCAATCGGCAATTTGAGATCTGGAAGACATTATTTGATAAAAGCCATTAAAGCAAACCCTATTGCTATAAAGTCTATAGTTCTTTTAATTATTTCTCTCGCTGGTCAAAATATATATGAAAAAATAATAAATATTTATAATACTATTTATTGGAGGCTTTTTCATGCGTCTTCGGTTAAGTGAGGAATCATGACAAATTGCAGCAATGTCTCAACGTTTGTAATATATTTCAATGAGTTGTGAGCTGGAACAGGGTATCAATTTCATGTAAAGAGGCCAAAGTTTAAGGCCGGCTTCTAATGCAAAATCGATAGCTTTCAGGTAAGACAATTCCTTAACTGATGACCAATGGAGCTTTTTAAATCTTTTCTTAAAAGTTTGCTTGGCAAGGTTTATGACCCAGGCAGTAATTAAATAATTAGCAAGTATTATGAAGTCTGAAATAAATGTAATTATAAAATCATTTCTAGATTTGAGAACATGTATTCTAAAGTTGCAATCATAATTCTCAACTGGAACGGTTGGGAAGATACAATAGAATGCTTGGAGTCGGTTTATCAGATCGAATATCCAAATTATGATATTGTTGTTATAGATAATGGCTCAAAAGATAATTCAATTGAAAAAATAAAAGAATATGCGGTTGGAAGAATCCAGGTAGAATCAAGCTTTGTCAGGTATAATCCGGATAATAAGCCCCTGTGTTTAATAGAGCACTCTCAGGAAGAACTCAAATTTAACGACAGAGTACAGAAAGACCTTGAGAAGGCTCCGCTTGAAAGAAAATTAATTTTAATTAAAAATATTAAGAACTATGGATTTGCCGAAGGAAATAATATCGCAATAAAATATGCAATGACGTTTTTGAAGCCTGATCACATCCTTTTACTGAATAACGATACCATTGTAGACCCCGATTTTCTGGATGAACTGGTCCAGACTGCCGAAACCGATTTGAATATAGGAGTTTTGGGTCCGACTATCTACGACTATAACCCCCCTCGCGGCCTCCAGTCTACGGGCTCAAAGATACTCTGGAACCATGGAGATGCTATAAACCTTACATATGAAGCAGATGTAAAAGCCGGGATTCCTAAGGAAGTTGATGCTGTAACGGGCTGCGCACTGCTAGCAAAAAGTGAAGTTTTCAAGAAAATTGGCGGCTTAAATAATAATTATTTTGCCTACTTTGAAGAAATCGAGTGGTGCGTGCGTGCGCGAAAGGCAATGTATAAAATTGTATATGTCCCCCAGGGAATAATCTGGCATAAAGGAGGAGCGACGAGCAGTAAGATCACGGGTTTTGCTGTATACCACCATACAAGAAATCGATTCTGGTTCATGAAACAGCATGCTTCGGATAAACAGTATTTAATATTTCTAGTTTACTTCCTCGGGTTCAAGTTTTTTTCGTTCGTGGGCTGGGCTTTACTGCATAAAAATAAGCCTTTACTTGTTTCTTTCATCAAAGGTGTTAAGGATGGGATTCTGGCCCATGGCTAAAAATTAGTGAAAAAAGTAAAAGTCTATGGTTTCAAGTTTACTAATATAAGACCCAATATAATATAAGCCCCAATTTAATATAAGACACAATATAA
>NZ_LZPK01000314.1:0-6274 GCF_001729375.1 Methanosarcina sp. A14
GATCAATTGAATATTTAAATTCTACAGGTCCTAAATGGGATGCTGCCATCAGATTCTAAATATCGTACGCTAAGATTTTACTATCTGAAATCTAGACAAGTACGAAATTTAGGATTTTCTAGTTGCGCCCTAAATGAGATAGATTTACAGTTGGATACGGAATTAATTAATCTAATAGGATGAGCTTATGACAGCAACATTTGACCCTTCTGTAACTGGTATATTTGTTTTTGGGCTACTAGCAGGTATCTGCCCATGTAATAGCGTGTTATGCTTAGGATTAATAGGTTACCTTACAAGCGGAAAAACAAACTTATCACTTTTGAACATACTTAAACTAGTTTTCTCATTTTCAATAGGCACTGTGCTAGTACTATTGCCGCTTGGATTTATTGCTGGATACATTGGTAAATATATATTGTTTTTAAATAGTGCAATCGCTTGGGCAATTGGTGGTATATTAATGATTGCAATGGGATTACAACTATTACATGTTTACAAACCACCAATACGAAGCATGTACAATTTTTTTAAATTACCTAACTCTTACACAATAATGGGAGCATTCTTACTTGGGCTTTCTTTTGGGGCAATTACAATAGGTAGAGGTGCTCCGATGCTAATAATTGTATTAACTTATATAGGATTGTATCAAACGCCGCTTCAAGGGACACTTACTATGTTAATATACGCTATTGGTCTAAGTATTCCTCTTATGGTGATCAGCTCTATTGGTGGTTCAATAGGTAAAAAAATTAAGGAAACCACCAGAATGAGTGGTGACCTCATGGATAGAGTAATAGGAGTATCAATTATAATAATCGGCCTTTATTTCCTATATCTAGCCACGCAATAAATCAACTCTTTGTCAATTTGAGTAAATAATTTAAAGTCATTTTACAAATGTGACATATAAGATACGAGAAGAAATTTAGATCCTACCCACATTAAAAAATATATTATAGAATCTTCAGATAGGGTCTCAAAGTTAGGGACTTTTCTGGCTCGTGGTAGTCTACAGGAACTAAGATAAATTTTCAGCATGCACTGAAACCAGTCAAATGGTCAGCCCTCGAAGATTGTACAGTATCTTTTTTTCACAATTCTCGAAATTATTTTAGGATAAAACAGCATTTTAATACTCCTTTTTTTTTCCACAATTCTCTTTATGAGTGCCAGAATTCCCTTGTAAAGAGTACAAGCACGGTATAAACCTCTAGCCTGCCTACCCACATATTACTGATAAGAATAATTTTGCCTAGCAGTGGGATTGATTCAAAATTTGCCATAGGCCCGACAATGTTAAAACCAGGACCTATATTTCCGAGAGTCGTTATCGAAGCTGTAACCGAGCTTACCATATCAACTCCCAGTAGTGTTAGAAGCACTGTACCTACAACAAAAACTCCTATATAAAGCACAACAAAAGAGAGAATTGACTGTAAAATGTCTTCCGGTACTGCTTTATTATTTAACCGGATAGACCTGACGAGTCGAGGATGAACAAATTTGAAGAGTTCTCTCCTTGCATATTTTAACATCAACAGAAAACGTACAACCTTCATGCCACCGCCTGTAGAACCCGCACAGCCTCCGATAAACATGACTGAAAGAACCAGAATTTTTGCTGAGTCCTTCCACATATTAAAATCCGTTGAAGCAAAGCCAGTGGCTGTCATAACAGAGGTTATCTGAAATATGGCATAACGAAAAGAATTGAATGGAGAGAATCCCATATCTTTGAATAGAACCAGTGTAAGTAAACCCGTGAAACCGAGGATAAAAAAAGAATAGGCCTTGAATTCCTCGTCTCGAAAGAGAGCAAACTTATTGACACGAATCACCCGGTAATAAAGAGCAAAGTTAGCCCCAGCAATAAACATGAAAAATGTGAGAATAAATTCAATAATAGGACTGTGAAAAGCTTCTATTCCTGCATTATAAGTAGAAAATCCCCCGCAAGCCATACAGGCAAAAGAATGATTGAGAGCATCGTAAAGGGACATTCCACCCAGAAATAGAGCCACAACTTCAAGAGCAGAGATAAGAATGTAGAGCGTCCATAGAATCCTTGCAGTTTCCCGGATTCTTGGCTTCAGTTTATCTTCAGTAGGACCTGGAGCCTCAGCCCTGAACAGCTGACGGCCGGCAACTCCGAGCTTTGGCAGAACTGCTATGAAAAGTACAATGATTCCCATGCCTCCAAGCCAGGCGGTAAAAGACCGCCAGAAAAGAAGTCCTCTTGAATAGCTCTCTATATTCGTAAGAATTGAAGAACCCGTTGAAGTAAAACCCGACATTGATTCAAAAACTGCATCAATAAAAGAAACTCCTTCAAAAAGAAAAGGAATCGCCCCGAAAATAGCTGCTGCAAGCCAGCTCAAAGCCACAATGGCAAGGGCCTCTTTTTGCTGCCAATCCTCACGACCTTTGAATCGCATGAGAAGCAAGCCAGAAACAAGTGTTATGAAAAAGGAAACAATAAAGGGGACAAGAGGTTCACGGTAGTAAAAGGCTACTAAAAGGGGAACAAGCATTGTAAATGCCAGAAGGAAAAGAATTTTTCCTAATGCATTAAAGACTGCACTGTTATCTATAAGAAACCACCTTCCTCCCAAAGATTATCTAAAAAATTTTTCTATTTCTGACATTGCAGAAGCCATGGAAAAGATAACCACTCTATCCTGATCTTGAACGATGAAGTCCCCTCTAGGGACTATGGTGTCTTTCCCACGAACTACCATATTAATAAGAGCTCCCCTTGGGAATTTTACCTTATTTAAAGGTTTTCCGACAATTTTTGAGCTCTTGGAAGCCGTATACTCTATGATTTCCGCCTTTTCGCCTTCAATGGTCGTCAGGGTTTGTATTCCTCTGCCCATTGTAAGCTTAAGTACCTCGTTTACAGTAGCTTCTCTGGGGCTGACTGCCAGATCTATGCCAACCATTTCAAAGAGGGGAAGATAGTCCGAGCGGTCAGCCCTGGCAATCACTTTCTTTGCACCCAGTTGCTTTCCAAGAAGAGCACACAGGAGATTTTTCTCATCGCTGTCCGTAACCGAGATAACAACGTCCATATTCTCAATGCCTTCCTCCCTGAGTAGACTGATGTCAGTACCGTCTCCGTTTAAAATAAGGGCATTTTCCAGCCTCTCTGCCACTTCTATGCAGCGGCTTTTACTATGCTCGACAATTTTAAGGTCGGCATTTTCTTCTTTGTCTATCAGTTTGGCGAGATAAAATCCTACAATGCCACAGCCTATGAGAAGAATTCTATTTTTGTGGGGCACCTTGTTCCCTAAAGTACTGCCTAGCCCTTCCATAGATTCAGGCTTACCCACAACTACCATATGGTCGTTTGCGCTAATTAGGTCGTTTCCATGAGGAATAATTATTTCATGCCCTCGAAAAATCGCACTAACAATGCAACAGTCAGCAAGCCTGAGGTCCCGAATCTGCTTTCCTACGAGCTCGCTTTCGGGGTTTATTGCATACTCAGTCATCCTGACTTTTCCATCGGCAAACATTTCGGCATTTATTGCGGATGGACTTGACAGGATCTCAGCAACTTCAGAGGCAAGTGAAAGTTCAGGACAGATCATTATATCGACTCCGGCCTGAGTCCTTGAGGTTACAGGTGAATCAATATAATCCGGGTTACTGACTCTGGCAATAGTTTTAGTTTCCTTCCATCCGGGCTTTCCCCGGGTAATCAGCTTGGCGGTCATGCAGGCTACAATGTTAACCTCATCCATACCTGTCACAGCTACAAGCAAATCAGTATCCTGAAGAATATTTGATAGGATCTCAGCATTTGCTCCGTTTCCTTCAATAACAAGGACATCAAGTTCGTCTGCCCGTTTTGATGCTTCTTCATTATTTTCAATAATTATTACATCGTTTTTGGGGGAAAGAGCCTTTGCGATGTGATAACCTACTTCCCCTGCGCCGATAATTATAACCTTCATAGCACACCTTCAGAAAAACTGTTTTTAACGAACCTTTAAATATGGAACCTGGCGTATAAAAAGCAACAGGCACGAGATCAGTAAGATATGAAAAATTGAGTAAATAAATATAAAAAGTTAAGAACACACAGATAAAACAAAACTGTGGAACGCGGCCCGATAAACTGTTTGTGATAAAATTAATCAGCGTATTGACCATCTCTAAAAGTTAAATATTTTGCAAACAGAGTTTGTAAGATCCAGGCTTTTTAAATACAACTACAAGCTAAAATGTTAACCCTGAACAATTATATAAACATTTTGGAGTTTTTGCAGTAAAAAACAAATACCAAAGTGAACGAGTCCTCAGGAAATAAGATAAAGTAAAGAATAAGTTAGAAAATGAAACGGCCCCAGGAAAGAACGAAGGGAATGAATTTAATTCTAAGGCATAAAGTCCCTTCCTCGACAGCTTCCGGTGAAAACTGGGGGCTTGCCAGATGGGAACTGAAAGCCGTCAACTTTTCAACACTCCTTCGTTATTGATTCTAATAATCTAATTTTCGTTATTGATTTTAAGAATCTAATTTTCGTTATTGATTCTAATAATCTAATAATACTTCCAAACATATAATTGAGTCTATCCCAAAAGCCACTTTACTCTTAATTGTTGGGAATTATCAGAATTGTTTTCATGATCATGAGTTTGATTGATTATTCAAAATACAATGTCCAATAAGCAAATTTCAAGTTTTGGGACGGACTCATTAACAGATTAAGATTAGCGAGAATCAAGCAACCTTTTTCAAAGAGTTAACCTCCAGGTTCTAAAGGTCGTAATGAAGCTCTCACTGTTCTTAATTTGTTATCACGTAAAGCCAAAACGAATGGTGGAGTGGGCCTCAGTAGGGTAGAAAGTGCCTGTATTCAAGCTTGTCTGAAGTGACCATGAGGTCATCTATGAATCAAGAAGCCCCTTCCTTGACAGAAAAGGCATACCTTTTGGGCAGAGGAGTACTTCACCCTTCAAAGGCATCCTTTACTTTCTCAAAAAAACCTTTACTTTTTCGGGATTTTTCTGTGGATTTCTCATTTCCTCCCTTCTCATCTCCATTTGGGTTTTTGCCGCTGCTCAGAGCTTCAAACTGGCGGAGTAGCTCTTTTTGTTCCTGAGTAAGTTTTGTCGGAGTCTTGATTACAACCCTGACAAGCTGATCGCCTTTTCTACTTCCGTGAAGGTGTTGAATTCCTTTATCTTTAAGCCTGAATACAGAGTGGGTCTGGGTTCCTGCAGGGATATTCATCTTGACTTTCCCGTGAAGAGTATCGACCATTACATCCGTACCGAGCGCAGCCTGGACAAAAGAGATAGGAAGCTCGGAAATTACATCGTAATCGACTCTCTTAAAGTAGGGGTGTTCCTTCACATGAAGCACGACATAGAGATCTCCGGACGGAGCCCCGGGCTCTCCCGAATCTCCTTCTCCACTGAGTCTAAGACTCATGCCTGAATCGGCTCCAGCAGGTACGTTTACTGTTATCTTCCTCTTGTTTCGAACTCTGCCTGTACCGCCACAAACCGGGCAGGGAGACTCAATTACCTGACCCTTGCCATGGCAGGTACTGCAAGTAGAGGTGCTTACAAACTGCATACCCAGTCCGGAGCGAGTTGTGTGGATTTGACCTGTACCGCCACATGTGGGACAGCGCTTCGGGCTTGTTCCAGGTTTGGCTCCGGTTCCGGAACATTTAGAACATCTTTCCGTTCTAGGGATATTGATATCTTTACGGACTCCAAAGGCTGCTTCCTCAAAGGTAATGTAAAGGTCATACTGGAGATCGGAACCTCTCCTTGGTCCCATATGACCTCGTCTGCTTCCCCCGCCGCCAAAAAACATTTCGAATATATCTCCGAAGCCGCCAAAATCCGCACCACGGAAGATATCTTCTGCGCTGTATTGCCCGTTTATTCCGGCATGTCCGAAACGGTCGTACTGAGCGCGTTTCTCATCATCCGAAAGAACGGCATAAGCCTCAGAGATCTCCTTGAACTTATCCTCAGCTCCGGGTTCTTTATTTCTGTCAGGATGATACTTTAGCGCAAGTTTTCGATAGGTTTTCTTTATATCCTCGGGTGAGGCATCTTTGGATAATCCGAGAATATCGTAATAATCACGTGTTGTGGCCATCAGGATTCCCTGTTATTTTAAAAAAGATAAAGTTCCGGAGCCTGCAAAGCCAGGTTTCCGGTAAGGCCTGAGAATCTCCAGGCCTGTTTCATTACTTTGTTTTTATTTATTTATTTATATATTTATTTATTTATTTAT
>NZ_LZPK01000315.1:0-2060 GCF_001729375.1 Methanosarcina sp. A14
CAGTTTACAGATGCTTCAACCGGATCACCGACTTCCTGGCTCTGGGACTTTGGAGACGGTACCAATTCTACCGAGCAGAATCCCTTGCATACCTATAATGAGGTTGGTAACTATACCGTCAACCTCAAGGTCACAAATGCAGCCGGAAGCAATAGCAGTCAGCTTGCCGATTTGATTAAAGTGACCGAACCTCCGACTTCTACGGAACAGCCGGACCTTATTGTTTCAGCGATCATACCGAATGCCGACGAATTCTTTGCAAATGAGACAAACAATATCTCGGCAAAGGTAGAAAACGTAGGTACGAATGCTTCTGGATCATTTACGGTCACTTTTACTGTGAATAGTATTGACACAAATGTCACTGTTGATGCCCTTGAAGCGGGAACAAATACCACAGTCACGATAACTGATCCGACAATCAGGTCTTTTGGAGACAATGTAACGGTCACAGCCGCTGCAGATTCAGGGAATGAGATTGCCGAGTCCAGTGAGATAAATAACCAGATGAACATCACAAAGTCCGTGGTCTATAACGGTTACAAGGGCAAGCGTTATACCGGTGGAAATGATCTAGGCACTCAGGTCACTTTCGAAGGAAAGTACGGGCTTGTTTACTCCTACGGAAACACGGCATATGCATCAGGAAGCTGGACCGCAAAAACTTATACTTGGTCTTCAACAGATCTTCCAATCCCTGCAGGAGCGACGGTTGAAAGTGCCAGGCTTTACCAGCCGTATACCTGGAACAAGATGACAAATGATCCGGCTTTCACGATGTCGTTTAATAACAACACAGTAACGCCGATTGCCACCTATAAGGACCGAAAGAGCTATGGCAGCTACGATTATCCGTCGGGTCTCTATGTCTACAACGTAACTTCATTGTTTGACCCTGCAGGAAACAGCATTACTATTAACCCTGAGACTGGCAACAACTATGGCATATACGGAGCTTACCTTGTTGTCGTGTACAATGATCTTACTGCTACCGAGAAAAAGATCTGGATCAATGATGAGTTCGATCTCCTCGCATCCAAAGGTTCCTATGCAGTCAGCAACGAGGAAGCTACGGCATATGCGTCCTTCAGTGATGTAAATGCTACTGGTATCTCAAAAGCCACAGCAATAGCTGTCCTTGCCAGTGGAAACGATAACAACAAAAGTAAGTTCGTTTTCAACGACAATGAGTACACAGGCTTCTGGCCAGACTACCAGACAATGCCGCAGATCGGTTTCTCTTCATATAATGTTACTGGAGCCCTTCTTACCGGAATGGATACTGCTCGGGTGCAGAGCTACGACAATGGAACCGGCGGAGACAGCATGTCTGCCATGAATGTTATTCTAGTGGCTGATTATGGTGAAACCCAAAATGGAACGGGAGCTCCGGTTGCAGCTTTCACAGCAAACTTAACTTCTGGTGATGCCCCGCTGACAGTAAATTTCACAGATGAATCTACCAGTACGCCTACTTCATGGGCCTGGGACTTTGATAACAATGGAACTGTAGACAGCACTGAGCAGAACCCTATCTACACTTACACTTCAGCCGGTAACTATACAGTTAACCTTACGGTTGCAAATGCAGATGGGAGCGATTCTGAAGTAAAGACCGATTACATTGTGGTAAGTGAACCACTTCCCGGAGCTCTAGTTGCAAACTTTACTGCAAATGTAACAAGCGGTAAAGCACCACTGACCGTAGAATTCACAGATATCTCGACTGGCTCACCGACGAGTTGGCAGTGGGATTTCAATAACGATGGAACTGTTGACAGCACCGAGCAGAACCCGATCTACACTTATGCTGCAACCGGTACCTACACAGTCAATCTCACCGTAACAGGACCGGATGGAAATGATTCTGAGGTAAAAACTGGGTACATTAATGTCACCAGTCCATCTTCAGCAAAGCCAGTAGCTGCTTTTTCAGCGTTTCCTACTTCAGGAAAAACACCATTAAACGTTAAATTTACTGATACTAGCACTGGCTCTCCAACTTCCTGGTTCTGGAACTTTGGAGACGGATCTAAGTCCTACCTCCAGAATCCGATTCA
>NZ_LZPK01000316.1:0-4348 GCF_001729375.1 Methanosarcina sp. A14
GGACATCTGCGGAAAGTCAGCTATAAGGTAAATTAATATAAATTTTTGTCCCATTTTAGCACTTTTGGACCTGACTTTTTGGATAGTATCTATATTTTATCTTAGATTCATGCTATCTGTCAAATTCTATACCAAAAATTTGGTCAAAAATCATAAAAATGGCCATCAAGAGAAAGAGAATCATCTGTCAAATTAAATCGTAAAAAATGGGCAAAAATTTGTTGAAATAATATTACTTATCATTCCAACGGATATGAAAACAATCTTTCCACATAAAAATCAAACTGTCAAACTCAGGTCTTATTTTAAAAATGTCTCAAAGCGGCTTAGAATGATAGGCTTTTTTACTGTTAATGGAAACACAAAAACGCAATGAGAAAGGAATTCAGGAAAAACTCAAAAATGCAGTAATATTCCTTGTAAACTACTGGATTTTTGCAGGGGGATCTTACATTCCTTCTCGTAATTTCAGTCATATCATAGCAGGAATACAGTTGTTTCCGGAAAATAACGGAATACACTGTTGGTGTTACTTTTATCCCAATTACAGGCTTTTTCTGATAGTGGTAGGTGTAAAACATATCAGTTTTTTAACTCTAAAGTCTCTCCTGCGGCCAGGCCTGTATTATTTTCCACGACTGTTCTTCTGGACCGGGAGTTTTTACCATTTTTTGTAAAAAGTTCAGGATACTTTTTTTCTAGTGGTATACGAAGCTCATCAT
This sequence comes from Methanosarcina sp. A14, assembly GCF_001729375.1. Classification (NCBI taxonomy): domain Archaea; kingdom Methanobacteriati; phylum Methanobacteriota; class Methanomicrobia; order Methanosarcinales; family Methanosarcinaceae; genus Methanosarcina; species Methanosarcina sp. A14. The sequence goes on from NZ_LZPK01000316.1 coordinate 723, forward strand.
CTAATCTCGCATTGTAAAGCGTTTTTACTTTAGAAAGCTGATCAATTGTTAAGTTTTTAACTCCTTTCAGACAAGTCCCTTCAAAGTCTGCATTTTCAAGATAAGCTCCTAGAAGTTTAGTCCCTTCAAGATTTGCTTCTCTAAAGAATGTACTTTCGAGATGAGCCTCAATAAGATTAGCTCCTTCAAGATGAGCTTTATAAAAGGAACCCTCTGAAAAATTAGATTTCGAAAGGTTAGCTCCTTCAAGGTGAGCCTCTCCAAAATAAGCACAATTAAAAAAACAATAACTAAAGTTAGCTCCTTTAAGATTAGCTCGCCTAAAGCTTACATCTTCAAAATGACCCGATATAAGTTCAGCTCCTTTAAGATAAGTTCCAACTAAACTTAGAAGATGATTACTCTCTCCATTAATAACAGTAACCGGCTTCTCATGTTTTCCGATAATTGTAAGAGCCGCATTAATATCGACTGAAAAATTTGTTACTTCTAGTACTTTGGGACACTTGTTGTCATTATCTCGAATAACTTTTGTCACAACTTCGGTTTTTATATCATTTTCGTTAAATTGACAATTCGAATTCATTCTAATATACGCTGTTAAAATTTCCATAATTGGCCAATAGTCTTTCTTCGATTCGTCTGCGATTCTTCCAAGAGCGTATATTCCACCTAATCTAATCTCAATTGCTGGATTACCTAATTGGTCAATAGCTCCTAACTGATCAATAGCCCTAGTGAAGCGTTCAGTAATCTGTCCTTCCTGCAGTACTTTTAGATTATCCTGAGCAATTTTTTGATTAGCTACAAGAGTCTCCTGAGAATGTTTCAAACTATTTTCGGCGATATTAACCCGCCGCCATGTATAGTAAAGACCGATACCAACAGCAACACCACCTAATATTTGAGCTAAAGTAGAACGGTGACTATTTTCTGCATCAGATACGTCTTTAGGATCTGTTATTCCATATTTAGCTACTTCCCAATGTGGAAACCAAAAAAACAACCATACAACGATTATAACACCCAAAAAAATCCATATTTTAGGGTACTGTCTTTGTTTCTCATAGCATTTATAAAAAATATCTATTACTCTCGCCAAAGTTTCCACCAGGACTGTTATTAAAGAACTTTTTTACGTTTTCTTATTATTAGGCTCTACAATAGAAACTCTTTCACATATCTTTCTTTTTATTTTGCCATTTACAGGCTTTTTCTTCAAGTTGCGTGTATAACTACCTGCACGGAATAAGGGAAGTTGCATTAACATTCCCTCAATTTCAGATACAAGAGTTTTGAACCAATTTTTTATTACCAGCTTATTATTTTTACGTTGTACTCTCTAAAATTCATGTTATAAGTTTTGAACTCTGGAGTATGTTTCTCTTAACTCGGTTATTCCATAGCTTATAGAAATACAAGGGTTATGACCGATAACGAAGGTTGAGAGAAAAAAGTATGGGATACACATAAGGGCACTTTTTATATTTCTTCTATTAGCGTTTTTACTCACTCAAAAAATAGAAAATTGCAAAATTTAATAGCTTTTAAACTAAAAAAGAAAACCAGAATATTCTGGTTTCACTGTTCTTTCAAATATTCATCAATTGCTTTTGCGGCTTTCTTGCCAGCGCCCATTGCACTGATAACGGTTGCTGCGCCTGTGACAACATCTCCGCCTGCAAAGACTCCGCACTTGGAGGTCGCACCGGTTTCTTCGTCTGCGACAACAGTGCCTTTTTTGTTCTTATCAAGGCCTTCCGAGCCTTTGAAAATCATGGGGTTCGGGGACGTGCCTATGGCGATAACAACAACTTCGGCAGGAATAGTGAATTCCGAACCTTCTACAGGGACAGGTCTTCTTCTGCCTGATTTGTCAGGTTCGCCGAGTTTCATTTTAATACATTCGACTGCGGTAACATTGAATTTATCGTCGCCAAGAATGCGGACGGGGTTTGTAAGGAGCCTGAAGGTTATACCTTCTTCTTTTGCGTGCTCGATTTCTTCCCTGCGGGCTGGCATCTCTTCTTCCCCACGGCGATAGACTATGCTGACTTCTTCAGCGCCCAGGCGGAGGGCTGAGCGAGCGGAATCCATTGCCACATTTCCGCCACCGACCACCACAACGTGCCTTCCAAGCCTGACTCTGGTATCATATTCAGGGTCATAGGCTTTCATGAGGTTTACACGGGTCAGGAACTCGTTTGCAGAGTAAACGCCGTTGAAGTTTTCGCCTGGAATTCCCATAAAGTTCGGGAGACCTGCGCCAGTGCCCATGAAGACCGCATCAAATTCGTCACAGAGCTCGTCTAAGGTCTTGATCCTGCCGATGATATAGTTGGGCTTGAACTCTACTCCGAGTTTCTCAATGTACTCAACTTCCTGCCGAACAATTTCCTTTGGCAGCCTGAACTCCGGAATGCCGTAACTCAGAACTCCGCCGGCTTTGTGTAGAGATTCAAAAACAGTGACTTTGTGGCCCAGCTTTGCAAGATCTGCTGCGGCAGTGAGACCCGCAGGCCCTGAACCTACAACAGCTACTTTCTTTCCTGTAGGTTTCGGAACTTCAGGAACCTTTACTCCCTGCTGGCGCTCATAATCAGCGCAGAAACGTTCGAGCCTTCCGATAGCAACTGGCTGTCCCTTCTTTCCGAGTACGCAGAGAGCTTCACACTGAGTTTCCTGGGGGCAGACACGACCGCAGATGGCAGGAAGGGCATTTGTGCCTTTAATCTTCTCTATTGCCCCTGCGAAGTCTTCCTCGCAGACAAGCTTGATAAAGCCCGGAATATCCACATTCACAGGGCAGCCTTCAACACATTTCGGTTCCTTGCAGGATAGACAGCGGGAGGCTTCGGCAAGAGCATCTTCTTTCGTGTAGCCGAGAGCTACCTCATTAAAGTTCTTCCTGCGCTCTTCCGCAGGCTGTTCTGGCATAGGGGTCCTTTCTTTCTTTGCTTTTACGGTTTTTTCTCCATTTAATTCTTGCATTTTTCATCCCCTCCATTTAGTGCAGTCCACACCTGCATTCGTCATCGTATTTTTCCACAGCTTTTGTCTCTTCGCCGCGGTACATTGCAAGCCTGTTCATGAGTTGAACAAAATCAACTTTCCGTGCATCAAATTCAGGCCCGTCAACGCAGGTAAATCTGGTTTTTCCGTCAACTGTAACCCTGCAGCCGCCGCACATACCTGTCCCGTCTACCATAATAGAGTTAAGGCTTACCAGAATTTCAACATTATAGGGAGAAGCTACTCCTGTCCCTACTTTCATCATTATTGGGGGTCCAATAATTACAACTCTTGCAACCTCTTCCCCGCTATCCAGAATCTGTTTCATTATATCGGTAACAAATCCGTGGTGTCCTTTTGATCCGTCATCGGTTGCGATATACAGTTCGGAACTGGCATCCTTCATTTCCTTTTCAAGGATGAGAAGGTCTTTGTTCCGGGCTCCTATAATGGAAATTACCTTGTTGCCCGCTTTGCTATAAGCCTTTGCCTGGGGATAAGCCGGTGCAACTCCTACTCCGCCACCTACAAGGATAACAGTACCAAGTTTTCTTACATCGGAAGGAGTGCCAAGAGGTCCGACGACGTCTTCAAGAAACTCGCCTGCAGAAAGC
>NZ_LZPK01000317.1:0-7141 GCF_001729375.1 Methanosarcina sp. A14
GAAGAATTAGCAAGAAGAATCAGGTTTTCATCAAAATCAATATTCGATATCAATATTCGATATCTAAAGACTTCAATCCAAAAATTGTATTTCAAGGATTGGGACCAATTACAAAATCTAGTGATTTTTTATTTTATGTTCCTAACTGGATTTTGATACTGATTCGTAGAAGGCTCTGTTCCAAAATCTATTGATTTTGAATTTTACATTTATCACTGGATTTTGGTACTGAGTCATAGAAGTAATATTTCTAAAAGCATTGCTAAAAGCAAACTCTCTATTCTAAATTTCTTCTTCCTTCTCATTTAAATTACTCTTATGTACTTTACCAAGAAGCAAGTTTAGAAAGCTTAAATATTCCCAAAGCTAACATAACCATGCTTTTTAAATCCTGTTTTACTGAATTGGGGTGATTTTGGAAAATATATACAAACTCTATAAACTTATTTTTGTTAAGCGTTTACATAAACTTTCTATGTAAACTCTCAAACTATTCAATTTTCACACTAATTTAGAGTCTGTGATGATTTTCTGATCTTTGATAGTTTGATTATTGAATAAGAGGTATATATATGAGCCAATTACCTTAATTAATAGCGCAAAAGTGATATGAATGAACAACATAAACATGACAATTAGGCAAGCAATCGAATTTGGCACGAAAGCACATGCTGAGCAATATGATGATGCAGGAAATGACTATTTTATGGCCCACTGCTGGCAGGTTTATGAAATTGTCAAAATACTTTACCCTAATGACTTTGAACTGCAGGCAGCTGCTCTACTTCATGACACGTTAGAATACACCGACACAACATATGAAAGGTTAGCTGCCACATTTGGAAAAGATGTCGCAGACCTCATTCTTGAAGTCACACATGAAAGAAAAGAAGATGACACAGGGTGGTATTTCCCTCATCTGCGTTCTATACGTGGGGTCGTCTTAAAATTTGCTGATCGTGCTTCTAATTTGTCCCGAATGGAAGGTGTATGGGATGCTGAAAAGATTGAAACGTACATCAAAAAATCGAAATTCTGGCAGTCCGAAGATATATAAAAACACATAGCTAAATTTAGTTATGTACATTTTCTCTTTTTCCGGGCTTCTTTTTGAAGCATTTGAGTTTTCAGCTATGTAGAAATCTTCTAAATAACACATATCATCAGTTTAAACCCAATTGCTGGAATTCTCTTAAGAATGTGCTGACAGATATATTTGGCAAGAGTGGTGTAATGATCTTATCGGGATTGCCACAGGTTGCTCAGGCAGCAGCAAAAACGAAAAATAGTAAGTTAAAAGAGTTTTTTAACAGGAGTGCCAGACCCGTAAAAGCGATGAGGCTTAAAATTCGGGTTTGCTAAAACAGGTTTCCTGTATTAAGTGGCAACATATCAATTTTTATAATCATTACGAGCTTAAAAAGCAGTCAGAATTCATCAATAATCAATGATGACGCCTAACAATTAGTTCCTAAACTGTCTTAATATTCAAGTCATTTTTACAATTGGATAATTGGTAATGTTAACTTGAAATCCATATCGTAATTTTTCTCATATCGTAATTTTTCTCATATCGTAATTTTTCTCATATCGCAATTTTTCTCATGTCGCAATTTTTCCGAAATTCAGGTACACTTTGACCTAAAAAATAGTACTTTCCCCTATGAGATAAGCACTTAATCTATAAAATCAAGTACAGTAAAAATTATAACTTAAATTTACACCTTAGATATTTAACAGACTAATCCTATTGTTTTTCGATTAAGTTTATGAGTTTTGTCCATAGATTCCGTATAATTCTTCGACACATTCTAAGCCTGTTCAACCATGATTTGAATATGCAAGATTGCATGTTTTTTAATAGAGAAGCCGCTTTCCGTCTTTCTATTCCGCCTCAAAAGGTTGGATTTTTAGTTAGAAAGTTGAGCTATATATAGAAGGTCAATATAAGACTAGTATAACATTATAAGCAAAAGCTTATAAAAATAATTAAATTTGATAACTACTAGCTTTTGTTTTATTAAGTGCGCAGTCCAAATAGACAATGCACATTTGATAGGGGGAGCACTATGTCAGTTAAAATCGAATGGCAAATTTTTAAAGCCGAGACCCGGAGCGATGGCACGTGGAGTTCGAACAGCCCTGCTCTTGCGGAGTTGCTCAACGCCATAGCAAGCCCGGACAAAATAAAGGAACCTTCTCTGGATATTGAAGATGCTATGGCCCATCTGGCCATCAAAGGGTTGCCGTATTTCAAAATAACCGAAATCACTTCCGGGAATACCAGGGAGAATAACAGCATTAAAAAGCCTTCAGTGGCCATATGTTAGCATGAACTCGCAAGTAAAAACCAGTAAAATAGACAATTTGTGTTCGGTTAAAACGCTATCTGAAGAAAATGTGTTATTTTCATTGCATTTGTAAATCTGTAGTATGGAAAAAATAGAACATTATAATCTTTATATTAAATTATATTACATTTTATTATTTTTCATTTATTTAATTGCATAAGACCTCTTTTACACATATTCTGGTTTTTCGTAACTCTATATCTACTCTGTTTTAAGTGAGACACAAAAACGGTTAGGGAAAACTGCTGTAACATGGACAGGACATTTACAGGAAAGCTTTCAATAGCGTCTGGGGAGAATACTGGGAAGAATATAAAGAACCTTCCGAATGACGGAGAGGGACTACAAGAGAAGAAACTGCCCACAAGGTTGTCTGGAGCGTGGTGGAGAAAGTATATGAAGAAGATTCTAAAAAAACTGAATAAAAAATAAATTTTTGATTTTTGAGACTCTGTCTGTTTAGCTTTTGAATCCTTTTTTATGAATATTCTATACTTATCAGCAAGACAATCAGCTTGAAGATAACTGTGGAGCTCTTACTATGAAAAGGATAACAATCGGCCTCCTATCCTCAAGATAACCATCCTGATGATAATCGTAGCCCTACCTAATTGTTAAAGGCCTGAAAATTGGGACCTACATATTTGGGATATCAGGAAAATAAGAATAAAGTCACATTTTAAATATTTGGATAGAGTATTTACTATAGGTGGGGAGGTGTAAAAATGCATATACTATCTTTAATAATAAATACTAAATGCAAATACCGTAATTCATGTCCACATTTCCAGAAAGAAGGCAAATACTGTGAAGGATTGGACTATTGTAAGTGCGGGATATTTTTGAAAAGAAAAAGAGGAATCTGAACTTTTTCAGCTTTTACTCTTGAAATACTTGATATCAGTCGTTATTCTGAATCTCTTTTGCTTCCTGTAACTTCTTCCTAACAGCTCTTTTTTGTTTCTAACTAGCTTTTCTACAAAAATTCAGAGAACGAAGAGTGGATCTTCGCTATTTCGAGTGGGCAACTTACATTTAGCTCCTGAATATTAAAGTATGAATATTGAAGTATTATAAGTAAGATATGATAATAGTTGTATAAGTAAGATATGATAATAGTTGTTGTTGAAAATCATATTCAAGCTTGATGTTTTCATATTTGATCTAAATTCTTTTTAACTAAATAATTATTTTCAACCCGTACAAAACAGCGAAGAGCCATAAAAGTACTTATTACTACTTGACTTAACGATTTTTATCTCATGAGTTCATCCCAAAACCAGTTTTATTCTCAAGAATGGTAAAGTTTCAGAGTTATTTCCCACAATCTGAAGCTCGATTAACTATTCAGAATATGAATTCAGAGAAGCAATTTTGAGTTTTGGGATTAAAATCCTATATACGAGCCTATTCCAAAACTCATAACTGCTTCTCATAATCTCAAATCAGGAATAATCAATGAGTTTCTGATCATGGAAAATAGTTCTGAAACTTTTCTTAATTTAAGAAAAAAACTTGGTTTTGGGATGAGCTCATACCTTATTCTGAATCGATCGAAACTGTCAGGTCCAGTTTTGTACCTTGTTGTCCTCTGAGCTTTGCACAAATCCATTGCCAGAAATGCACATTAGAGTAGAGACATTCTGAATAGTGGAATGGCGTGTTGTTCCGCAATCCATGATATAACTTCTTGTTGTACCATGTCACAATAGGATTACCTCAAATAGAAAAGGTAGCTTAGTGATGAAATTCATAGTATAGTTTCTTATCGCACTTGCGGAAAGTGAGGCAAAAACAAAAAATAACGAATTTCCACGTATATTGGTTAATGTAATAAGATATACAGGAAGCAAGGTATACGGAAAGCAGAAAAATAAATAACTCAGCATTAAACACAATTTATTTTGTTTTTTTACTTAAAGTACAAGAAAATATTTCCTAATCAATAAATGGAAGAAATATTTTTATACAAGTAAAGTTAATTTGTGGTAACTCAAGTTAACTTGTGCTATATATCAACATCCTACATACGAATTGATTCCAAAACTTACTGTTGTTTCTTTAAATTTCATATTCCAAGTCTCTTTAAATCTCATATTCCAAATACTCAATCGAGTTTCAGGTAGTGAAAAAATGGTTATGTGACTTTACTGATTTTGAAAACATAATTGTTTTGGGATAAGCCCTATCATATGAAAATTTTTCTCCAAATGACTGTTTTTGGATATTAATAGAGAAAAAGCATAGACAGGGACAAAAAAGACACAGCAAAATCTCAGATGTAAAAAGAAATGATCAAAAATGATTGCTAGAATCTTTGCTTATGATGGACTGAGACAGTGCTCTACTATTGCCAATATTCAGTATGCCTTCTTGACAGTGATCCGGTATAGTTCAGAAAAGTTCTGTACAGTTTCAGAGGTTATTTAAGAATACTACAGGAGATGGGTAATATAAGAGCATTGCATACGACAATATCTGTTACGTCATATCGATGGGTGTTAATAATTATCCTTATCGCAATAGCAGTCATTAGCGCCATCGTCTGTACTTTTATTGGGCCTTCTAATATTTGTGGAATACAAGTAATGGAAACCTCAAAGATGTCCCTTATCCTTACTCAAATCAGGCTACCACGTGTTATCACATCATTTATTGTTGGTGGAGGGTTAGCAGCAGCAGGAGCAGCAATGCAGGGATTATTTCGTAATCCGTTAGCCGACCCTTATGTTATCGGTACATCATCAGGTGGAGCGCTGGGTGCAGCAATTTCTCTCGTAATATTTCACAGTTTTCTACTTCCTTTTGCAGCATTTTGTGGAGCATGCAGCTCTACCATAATTGTTTATATTATATGCCGGCAGAATGGAAAGGTAGCGGTAGAGACTCTTCTTTTATCAGGGATCGCAGTCTCATTATTCTGCTCGGCTATGCTTTCGTTCCTTATGTATAAGTCTGGGAACGATTTACACCAAATCATGTTCTGGCTTATGGGGGGTCTGTGGAATACTACATGGGATAAGGTACGTATTGGACTTTTAATAATTCCAGCTATTGGCATACTCCTTTTTACTGTTCGCGAGCTCGATATTCTCTCATTGGGCGATGACGAAGCATCATCACTTGGTGTAAACACAGAACGAATCAAGATTGTATTGCTTGCAATTACGTCATTTATTACCGGGATTGCCGTCTCACTTTCAGGTTCGATCGGATTTATTGGACTTATCGTTCCTCATATGGTCAGATCTATTTCCGGATCTTCGTTTCGTTTCTTGCTCCCTATATCCTCCCTTGCAGGTGGGATCATCCTGATGTGGGCAGATACTCTAACTCGGACATTCATGAATGACATGCCAGTTGGTATCATTACGGCATTCTTTGGAGCACCATTTTTTATCTACCTTATAAGGAGGAGAATGTGGACATAACAGAATCAGTGATCAGCGTTACGGATGTTGATGTTAAGATAGGCACTGCGGAGATCCTGCATAAGATAAGTGCTAGTGCTGGTCAGGGCATGTTTGTCGGTATTATTGGCCCTAATGGTTCAGGAAAGAGTACACTCATCCATTGCATGAGTCGCACCTTGAATCCGACAACAGGCAATATCCTTATTGTAGGAGAGGAAATTGAAAAATATTCGCGTAAGGAACTGGCCAAGATGCTTTGCGTGGTACCTCAGGAGTCCATGCGGACATTTGATTTTTCCGTAGACGATATTGTTATGATGGGGCGCTACCCGTACCAGAAACTTCTCCGTCCTCCTGAGCCTCATGACAGAGAAGCATGCCAGAAAGCAATGGCGTTGACTGGCATTTCACATCTTTCTGGGAGGAGTATCTCAACGCTTAGCGGTGGTGAATGGCAACGTGTCTTGATTGCTCGGGCACTGGCACAGGAAACACCTTTACTCCTGCTGGATGAACCTATCAGTCAGCTTGACATAAATCACCAGATTGAGATCCTATCTGTTCTACAAAGCCTGACACGCCAGGGTTCAACAGTAATCTGTGTGATCCATGATCTGAATCTTGCTTCTCAATACTGTGATGAGATTATTATGCTGGACCAGGGAACTGTATATGCAGTTGGAACCCCACACAAGGTAATGACTCAAGAAAATATCCGTGTTGTCTTTGGTCTTGATGTACTGATAAAAACCCATCCAACAACTGGCAAATTGTACCTGCTTCCTATCTATCATAGAAGACCCATCAAAAACGGTGGTCGAAAGGTACATCTTATTTGTGGCGGCGGATCTGGCACTGAGATTATGTTTGCTCTTCATGCAGCCGAATGTGATGTCAGAACAGGTATTCTCTCTATGAATGACGCTGATTATTCTACTTCAATTCAATTAGGTATTCCCTGTATTGCTGAACCTCCTTTTTCTCCAATCACTGATGTTTCACGCTCATTACTTGAAGAAAGTATAGGCACAGCAGATCTTGTTGTATTCACATCAATGCCATTTGAGCAGGAAAATGTGGACAATCTACGTATCGTGTCTGAATGTTGTAATAAACCTATTCTGCTTGTAACAGATTGTTTTTCCAAAAATATTGAAAATTGCATGGCAGGCGAAGCGGCAGCAATCGTTAATCGTATGATATCAGATGGCCGAGCAGCCATGGTCACCAGTATAGAGGCCCTGGACCAGTGTTTGGGGAAAGAATACTCATCATAATAAATAAATGCACAGGGTGGGGCTATTTGACATTCTAATCTGTATTTTTCATAAAAGTACTAGAAAAAATCTGGTAGAAAAAATCTGGTAGAATAAATCT
>NZ_LZPK01000318.1:0-6103 GCF_001729375.1 Methanosarcina sp. A14
AGTAAAGATGGCTATTGATGTTGTTTTCTCGGAGCTGAATAGTTACAATTTCTTTTTCTAAAGCTTCAATCTCATCATCAAGACTCGTTATGAGTTTCAGACAGATCTGAAGTCTGAATGCAGCACTTTGAGAAATTTCTCGATCAAGAATTTTTCTTATCTGAGCAGCTTTTTTCCGAACATTTGGAGAGAGGCTTGCTATAATATGATCAACACTCTTACCTAAAGAGATTCCTGATAAGATCATTCTGCCATTCTTGCCAAAAATATCTGTCAGCGCATTATTCAGGTTTAACATTTCAGAGGTAAGAATTGAATGAGCTTTATTTTTTATATCGGTTCTTTTTTGTACAAGTGTTAATCGAAGTCGAACATATGATCTAAAATCTCTCTGATCCTTTGGGAAAACTCTTGATGGCTGAATCATATTATTAAGTGCAAGTTGTGCAATGACTTCTGAGTCTATCTTATCTGTTTTTTATGGGTAAATACCTTCATATCTCGAGCATTTCCAACTATTACAGGTAGATAATTTATCAATGAATCATGAATCGGAACCCAGAAATCACTTGTTGATTCACATGCAACAACATTACATTTTTCTGATATTACCCAATTCTTAAGGGCTAAAATTCCCTCATCATCTCTGTTAAAACGTTGCTGTTGTTTTTCACCAGATCGACTGAGAATTGTAGCAATGAAAAAGAGTTTGTGAATGTCTAAACCGCAAGATTTGTTTATGACTTCAATCATCAAATAATATCACCCAATTTATTTGGACAGTGGAATTGCCTAAAAGGCCAATTTAGCATCCGTGATCAAAGTCACACTTGAGCCTTCGACGGCAATTCACTGATTAGTTTTCTGACGGTTTTGAAAAACCAAAATAAGTACAACCTTACTGCCCAAGATAATGATGGAATCTATTGTCAAAAAAGGTTGAGTAAAGTACTTTCATTTATTTGTGCCTGTTATTCAATGAATTTCATGTGCGTTTTTCAATTCACTTTCCTGATAATCAATTTCTTCACAACCTTCTTCTCATCTTCTCCTCTAACAGCTTCCTTTCCTTCATTCTCTGAAACTTCAATCCAAAGCCGGAAGTTATAATCGTTGCCAGCTCCAAGGTCTCGAATGCAGATTTCAAGAGGCTTCTTTCTTGTAGGTTCTTTTTTTCCTCGGAGTTTCTGGTGAAAGGTTTTTGCGGCAGCTTTTTCGGGGGCAGGGGCAGAGATTACTCCAATCATTCCTCCATTTTCGTCTGTAGCGATGAAGGTTTTTTCCTTTTTCTCCTGTGCTGCTGGAGTTTCTTGTTTTATGGTTTCCCGCCTGAGCTGACGCCTGACCCTGCTCAGAGCATCTTCTGTGCTTCTTCTTTCAGGAGCTGGTCTTGAGGTTCTAACTTCAGATAGGTGTTTTTCTTTTCTCTCCGGCGGAATATAAGGAGCTTTTCCAAGGAGGTCGTGCAGGAGCATGATTGCAGCATGTTTATCAAGAGGCTCGTTATTGTTTCCGCACTTTGGGGACTGAATACAGCTTGGGCAGCCGCTTTCACATGGACAGCTCTCTATTGCTTTTAAGGTGCCGTCAAGCACCTCTTCTATAAGGTCGTAACCTTTTTCGGCGTACCCTACACCACCCTTATGACCGTCATAAATGAATATCCCGCTTTTGCCTCCAAGATCAGGATGAGACGGTGTGGAAACTCCGCCTACGTCGCTCCTGTCCACAAGCAGGTGAAGAGGATACATTGAAATCATCGCGTGCTCTATAGCATGGATCCCGCCTGCAAAATCCAGTTTATGCTCTCCTACAAGCTCCTGCAGCCTGTCCGGAAGCTTGAGCCAGAGAGCCATTGTCTGGAGGCTGACCGGAGGCATCTCAAGGGAATGGGCGCTCATTACATCATTACTCTGGGTCTGGATTTTCCTGTACCCTATAACCCTGTCCGTTACCTCAACTTCCCCAAGCCCCACTTCGACCTCCGACGCGTGCAAAAGCGGCTTTACAGCATAGGTCTCCTGCACAAGCACGGACGAGTCAATCATGGGTTTCGTATAATAGGTATCATGCGTTTTTATGGCATGGATTTCCTTCTTTTCATGTTCGATCCTGTTTATATAGTAGGATTCTCCCCTGTGCATATAAACCGCCCCTGGATGGCATTCCCTGAATGCAAGGGTTTCCTCAATGTTTTTTTCAATAGGAAAGCGCTTTTCTCCCTCAAAAGCAAGGAGAGAGTAAGTATTATCATCGATTCCCCGAAGCGAAACGTGTTTGTACGGAAATGGGTCTGTTGAATACTTCAGATCGTCACCTGCAAGCAGGCCTTCGACTTCCAGAAGTTCCACGACTCTTGGATACCCTTTACCAAAGAATTTCTCATCTGACGCCTGTAGAGGAATCTCCTTTGCGGCACAGAGCAGGTGCCCTGCAAGGATATACGGATTTTTGGGGTTAAGCACCGCATTTTCACTGCTTCGTGTAAAAAAGTCGGCTGGGTTTCTCATATAATACTGGTCAAGGGCGTTTGTGCCCGCAACGAGGATAACAAGGCTTTCATTTCCGCTCCTACCTGCCCTGCCTGCCTGTTGCCTGGCACTCATTACTGTTCCTGGGTAGCCGTCAAGAATACAGGCATCAAGCCCTCCTATGTCTATCCCGAGTTCGAGAGCATTTGTGGAAATAACCCCTCGAAGTTCCCCTGAATTCATTTTCTTTTCAATTTCTTCCCTTTCTCTATCAAAGTAACCACTCCTGTACGGGCAGATGGCAGGAGAGAGATTTCTGCTCCTCAATAGCTCCCTGCAGCTTTTATACATCCTCTCAACTCCCTGCCTGGACCGGGTAAAAACCAGAGTCTGAAGACCTGCCTGCACAGCTTTTGAAAAAAGTGAGGACGATTCGGAAAAGCTGCTTCTTCTCAGTGTACATCCCTTATTATTCTGATAAAGTGGAGGGTTCCAGAAAACGAATTGCTGGCTACCCTGAAAAGAGCCGTTATTATCAACAACTGCTGCTTTTCTTCCAATAAGAGTTTCCGTATGGTCTTCCGGATTTCCGATGGTTGCAGAACAGCAGATGAACTGCGGAGACGCTCCATAGTACTCAGCCACACGCAAAAGCCTCCTGAGCAGGTTTGCCATATTGCTGCCAATAACTCCCCGGTAATAATGGCTCTCGTCAACGACTATGAACCTGAGGTTTGAGAAAAAACGCCTCCATAGATGATGCCAGGCAAGAAAGCTCATGTGAATCATTTCGGGGTTTGTTAAGACCACATTGGTCTGCCCTTCTCTTACCTTCCTTTTCTCGGCTTCTGAAAGGGCACCTGTATAACGGGCTATGCCTGCACCTGATTTTAGTTTCTCTTCAAATTCCAGAAAGGACTTTAACTGGTCATTTACAAGCGCATTTAAAGGGGATATATAAAGGGCAGTTGCTTCAGGTTCATTGAGAATAGTTTCGAAAATAGGAATCATGTAAGTAAGTGATTTTCCGCTTGCCGTGGTCGTACAGAGTACTATATCCTTTCCTTCCCGAATTTTTTCTATAGCCTCAACCTGATGCACATACAGATCTTCGATTCCGATGCCTGAAAGAGCTGCTTTTACCTGAGGTTTAAGGGTAAGAGGAGCATACAAAGCTTCCCTTGCAGGAATTTTCTCATTATGAACGATCTGGTTTTCATAGCGACTGGAAGCTTTTATCTGATATAAAAAGTGAGAAATGTCCATTTTTTCGGCACCGTTTTATTTTCTGTCCGGGAAATGTTATTTTTATACTATTTTGCTTTTTTCTTTCCGATTTTTTCGGCTATTCAACACTCTAAAATTCCCTGAACAAGAAAATGCAAGAAACTTTCTGCACAGCTTTTTTATGCCTTTCACATTTTTTTCTGTGGCCTTTCATATCTATTTCTGTATGTTTACATCTTTTTCTGCGCATTTCTCTATGATCAGACAGCCTACTATCCTTTTATTCAAAGCTCTTGCTGGCACCGTCTCATCCAGAGTCACCATCGACATTGTCTTCTTCGATATTATCTTCTTCTATATCTTATTCTCTATTTATATCTCCGAAACATGATGAAGAGGAGGCATTTTCACAACTGCGTTCTGATATAATATAACTTGAGCTTATAGGATAGAAGCGGCTCTCTCTTAACTGTTCAGATGGGACGATCAGAGACATATTTTGAAGTAGTTCCTTTGAAATTCCGAGAGAGATAGCATACACCAGATAAGAATCCCAGGTCTCTATTGATTCAGGAGAATGTTCTTTGAGAGCAGAAAGATCTGTAAGATATTTTTTGAAATTATCACATTGTTTATAGTAAAGGCTTCCTTCGGGGGTCCAGTGCCCAAATATCTTTATGAACATGCCTGAGCACCTTATAATAACGAACCCGAAAATCCCGATTAAACTGGTCATTACATTTATCTTTGAAGCCAGAGGAAACGCCTTTGTAGGGAAAAATCCAGAAATTAGAATATAATAAACAATCGAAGCCATTAGAATGGTTCGGGCAAACCAGTACATATATATGTTTCCTGTGAATTGGAAATAGTCATCAAATGCAGTGTATGCTTGAACTTTCTTGTTCCAGGAAGTTAAGAATTGATAGAAACTCTTTCCGCTTTGCAGTTCCTTTTCAAGTTTTTTCCAGGAGATTTTTCTTTCGGGGGCATGAATTTTTAACAGATAAAGCACATCTTTTTCAAAATCTTCCAGCTCGGATAAACTTCCTTCCGCCTCCGAATATATTTCATTATTAAGAAGTTCAACCATAAAATCTTTTGACCCGGATTCTGGTATCTGAGACGAATCTGATCCTGGATTATGGGAAGAGTTTAATTCTGGTTTCTGGAACGGGTCCGATTCTGGATTATGGGAAGAGTCTGATTCTGAAGTATTGGAAGAGTCTGATTCCGGAGTATAGAGTGAGACTAGCTCTTCAGGTTTTAAATTTCGCAAAGAGATATAGCCACGGTTAACAAGATCCATAACCGTAGCTGTAAATCCGTCTATTGTGGGAATACCCATTTTCCCCATTACAATGGCATTTACCACTGCAGGTTTGGAATTATCAGGCACTTCCGTTTCAGCAATTATTTCATAATCGATTTTTTGTTCTCTTCCGTATATATAATATATAATTAAAGGAAATATTAGGACAAGGAGTGCAAATAGAAAGGTCTTCCTATAAAGGCTATTTAAGATCAGGTTTTTCTGTTGGTATACATATTCAGTAGCTAATACGTTTTCAAGTCCCCCAGTATCATCTACCTTGACAGGACTAAAACCAGAGGATGCAATTCTTGGGAAGACCGCTCGAACTTCATACCATTGAGTAGAAGAAATCTCACCTGTCCTTAAACTAATGACATTATTTTCTATATTTGCTTCCTGCGTATAAGCAACCGGATGAGTCCAGTATTGGATTTTGCTTTCGCTTTTCACCGGAAGTATAACATTTCCTTTAAAGCTCTTCAGAGGTTTTTCCCATTCTCCTCCCCACAACCTATAACTGAATTCAGAAACGTCCCTGTGAAATTTGACTGCACCATAGTAATCGTAGGAAATAAAAAGTGTCAATTTTTCCGGAGTAGGATCCGGAAGTTTGCCTATTAACCTGTATCCTTCTGGAATCGACTCAAACCTGAGTTTACATGCCTTCTCTGAACAGCGTCCCTTAACATTCCGGATAGAGTCTCCAGGTAACACTTTGAGTTCTCTATGTATATCAATGTGGTCTCCATCAAATGCATATGAAACCAATTCCTCAACATGGGTTATCCCGCTGGCATTAACAATTATATTTGTCTCAGCTTTTTCCAGTGAGTATTTTGCGCTGGCTGAGGATGCCAGGCAGAGAGCAAGCAGCAAAAGAAGAATTGTTTTCAATAGAATTGTTTTCGATAAAATTGTTTTCAATAGCGCAGAATTAAGACTCGCTTCTATAGCAACTTTGCAAGAAGCATCGAAAAGCTCCAATAAAGTCTCCCCCAATCCTGTATTATATTCTGATAATTATATTATCCAGATATTATTAATACTTGGGTTTAAAATCGGGTTTAAAATCGGGTTTAAAATAGGGTTT
>NZ_LZPK01000319.1:0-7343 GCF_001729375.1 Methanosarcina sp. A14
TACGTTTTACTCTTTTTTACATTTCACACTTTTTTTACGTTTTATTCTCTTTTACACCATGCTTTCTTTTTTACACTCTCTTTTATCGCTCCCAAGTTAATTCCTTTTCACATCTTTGTTTTTTCTGGCTTATATTTTTCTTCAAACCAGTCCATGAGGGAAAAAGCCAGATTCCTGGAACTTTCAAAAAAGCTTTCATATACATATATCTCCTTTTCAGACTGGATGTATTTTCCTTGCACGAGCTCGTGCCCTGAATCCCTTATCAGGTTTCTTACCCACTGCCTGTCGGCCTCAGGATGGAACTGCAGGCCGAGGACCTTTGCATTGTAGAGAAATCCTTGATTTGGGCAGGCTTCACTTTCAAAAAGTTTCACTGCGCCGACTGGAATTTCAAAAGTGTCTCCATGCCACATAAAACCGGTAAATTCCGGAAACATGCAGGGTGGAAGTTTCGAACTCTCTATCTCGCCCGGACTTTTTCCTTCCACAGCTCGTATAGTATGCCAGCCGATTTCCTTATACAGATTCTTCGTAACTTTTCCTCCAAGCACTTCGGAAATTATCTGAGCTCCAAAACAGCTTCCAAGCACGGGTTTGCCGGCTTCTATTACTTTTTTTACAAATTCTTTTTCAGGTTTTAACCAGGAATATTCCTCTTCCTGATAAACGCTCATAGTGCCGCCCATTATCAGGAGCATATCGAATTCTTCAGGGTCAGGAAAAAAAGAGTTTTCGTAGAGCAGGGTTTTCGTAAGTTTATATCCTTTTTTGTCTATCCAGGTCCCTATGTTTCCCAGGGTATCATTTTTTAGGTGTTGTAAACAGTGAATTTTCACGGGTGTTTCCCCTTAAAGTGAATAGAGCAGAAACTGCTCTTTTTGAATTAAATTCTATTTATGCTTCAGTCCAGGTTTAAATTCAGTTTTTTAGCAGTTGTTGTTTTATGAAGTATTTTTAACTGAGTTTTAGGCAAGCTTTAGAGCCTGGCCTTTTGGCAGTTTTAAGCCAGTTTTTTTAGCCATTTTTTTATACTTCTTATCTCTATGCTTTATTCTGAAGTCTTCCTGAAGGCCCTCTATTTACAGGACTTTCTGTGATGAACGCTTCATAAATAAATATATGACTCCAATATGGCTCCATATATGACTCCATTTGGCCAATAGATTCATTAATATACTATTGTGTTATGAGATCAATTTAATATAAAGAGTAAATTGCAGAAAAAAGACTTCATATCAGGAAGCAGATTATTCGCAAGCAGAAAATTGGGAGTTGATTCTTATATCTCATCCAAAAACCGTAGAAGAAATGATTGATTGTTCAGGGCCTATAGAATGTGATTTATTGCCCAGACTTATTCATGTGACTGAAGCTGCAGCCATTGCCGCAGCGTATCAGATGGGGCGTGGGAACAAAAGTTTTGCCGACCAGGTAGCAGTTGCCGCCATGCGAAGGATGCTGAATAAACTTGACATGAAAGGCATAATCCAGATTGGGGAAGGAGAAAGGGATGAGGCTCCCATGCTTTATATCGGGGAGCACGTAGGAACAGGAAAAGGAGACCTTGAAGTCGATATTGCAGTCGACCCGCTTGAAGGAACAAACCTTACCGCAGACGGCGGGTCTGGCTCGGTTGCAGTTATGGCAATGGCTGAAAGGGGCGGAATTTTCCACGGTCCTGATATCTATATGGACAAGATTGTTGTCGGGCCAGATGTAGTGCGCTACGAAGAGGAACACCCTGATGAAAAGATTGACCTGGATGCTCCTGTCAAGCACAATCTTGAGATCGTCGCAAAGGCTCTCGACAGAAGTGTTGACGAGCTTGTAGTCGTTGTGCTTGACCGGCCAAGGCATGCCCAGAAAATAACCGAAATTCGGGAAGCAGGCGCTCGCGTAAAGCTAATCAGTGACGGAGACCTTATGCCCGGAGTTTCAACTGCAATTCGTGGGTCGGGCGTTCATATGGTAATGGGCTCAGGCGGTTCGGGTGAAGCAGTACTCACAGCGGCTGCAATCAAAATCCTCGGCGGAAAAATCCTTGCAAGGCTTGCGCTTCCCACGGTTGCAAACGGAAAGAGCCAGGACATGATCGACAAAGAAATTGAAGAAAAAATGCCAAGGCTCGAAAAAATGGGAATCACTCTTCAAAACATCAATGATGTCCTTGATACCGACAAGCTTGTGCCAGGGAACGACGTGATCTTTTCAGCATCAGCTGTAACTCCCGGCCATTTTCTACGAGAAGTCAACCTGTTCGGCAGTGGGGATGCCAGGGTACACACAATCTCAATGGGTGCATCTGGATCTGTCAGGTTTACGGACAGTATTTATATAAAGGATAAGCGTGAGACTCCTCTCTACCTGTAAATCCTTTTATTCTCTTTTTTCATCTTTTTTAAAACACGGACTTTGCGAAAATACAGAATTTGATTACACAACTTGGCTACAAAATTTGATCACAGAACTTGATTACAGAGTTATCAAATACAGAATTTGATTATAGAATTCTCAAACACAGAACTAAAGAATAATACAAAACTAAGAGATACATAATTCAAAATTTCAGAATTCAAAATTTCAGAATTCAAAATTTCAGAATTCAAAATTACGGAATTAAAAAACATAGAATTTAGAGTTAAATCATGAAAGTCTATCTTGAAAGTTTTGGCTGTTCGGCGAGCCAGGCCTCAGCCGAGATAATGAAGGCAAGTGTCGAAAGACTAGGACATGAACTGCTGGGCCCAGAGGCTGCCGATCAGGCAGAGGTCTATATTTGCAATTCCTGTACGGTAAAATACACTACAGAACAGAAGATCTTGTATAAAATCCGCAGCATGGGCGAGAAGAATATTAAAGTTATCGTTTCCGGCTGTATGCCTGAAGTCCAGCTTGAGGACATCCTGCATGCAAATCCCGAAGCTCATATCCTGGGGGTAAATGCTATTTCCCGGCTTGGAGAGCTTCTTTCATTAATCGAGCAGAGAAAAAAGAAAGGTCTGCGCGGAGGAGAACATCTGGAATTCCGAGCTTCTGAACCTGTGGGCTTTCTCAATGTCCCGCGTGAGCGTTCTAACCCTAATATTCACATATGCCAGATCTCGCAGGGCTGCAATTTTGCCTGTTCCTACTGTATTGTAAAATATGCAAGAGGCAAGCTGCACTCTTTTCCACCGGATGAGATAGTTGAAGATATCCGTTCAGCTGTTGCCGAGGGATGCAGGGAAATTTGGCTCACATCCCAGGACGACAGCCAGTACGGAATGGATACGGGTCTCAGACTTCCGGAACTCCTGCGTATGATCTCGGAAATTCCAGGCGACTTCAAAGTAAGGGTAGGAATGATGAATCCTTTCTCTGTCCTCCCCATACTCGATGATCTGGTAGAAGCTTTTGATTCCGACAAGGTCTTCAAACTACTCCACATCCCTATTCAGTCTGCTTCTCACTCGGTCCTGAAGAGAATGAACCGTCTGCACAAAATGGACGTAGTGGACACAATAATTAAGAAATTCCGTGACCGTTTTGAAGATTTATCCCTTTTCACCGACATAATTGTAGGCTTCTGCGATGAAACCGACGATGAGTTCAAAGAAACTGTTGAATGGGTACAGAAATACCGCCCTGAAAAGGTCAATATCTCAAGATATTCTCCCCGCCCGCATACGAAAGCTTTTTCCTTCCGAAACCTCGACTCAAGAATTTTAGTTCAGCGTTCTCATGAATTGCATAAGGTCTGTGAACAAATTAAGCTCGGGTCCAAGCAGGCAATGATCGGCTGGAAAGGCCGGGTTTTTGTCTCAAAATATACGGAAATCGGTGATGTTCTCACCCGCACGGATGCTTATCGTCCGGTTGTTATAAGCGGCTCGAATCTAAAACCTGGCCAGTACGCAAATGTGGAGATCGTTGCTGCAAAACCTGGATATTTCCTTGGAAAATTGGCTGAAGGTCGACAAGTTTCTGAGACATGAGAATTTAATAGGGAATGCCAGGTACAGGTGTATTTCTGTTGTATCCTGAGATAAGTTCCACAAACTCAAAATTCTTTAGAATTCCAATTCATAATCCAACAGCAGGTGACGCAAAAGGTTAAATCTTCGGTGAATTCCAATTCCATTTTTGTATCGTGGAATGATTACGTAAAATGGAACAAATTCAAAGTTGGAATATAATAGCGGATCACCTGTATACAATATATACCGATACTGAAATAAATTTAAAAAGCGAACTAATTTGGACGAAACAACCTAATTAAACTCAGTTTCTAGTTAAACTCAGTTTCTAATTAAACTCAGTTTCTAATTAAACTCAGTTTCTAATTAAATTCAGTTTCTGATTTAAACCCAGTTTCTAATTGAATTCGGGTCCTAATAACAGAACCTCTGGTTGTTTAACTCCTGACCTTGAGATATTTTCTAAAATTTGAATATTTTATATTTCCTCTGGATCTATTTTTGACACATTCTTTATCTAATGTGCGGTAAATCTAACAATTCCCTTTATACATCGAAATGTATAAATACTTCTACTCATATGTGTGAAAATAGGATTCCAGGACTTTTGAGTATAAATGGTCACAATGGAAACAGGTGGAGTAAAAAGAATGAATATTTGCGTAACAGCCAGTGGTGAAGGTCTCGACTCCGAAGTGGACCCCAGGTTTGGGAGATGCAGCTACTTTGTAATTTATGACCCTGATACCAGAAATGTGGAATCTATATCAAATGCAGCTGCGTTTACTTCTGGAGGTACCGGTATAAAGGCAGCGGAAATTGTTGCAAATGCAGGAGTCGATGCCCTCTTAACAGGAACTATGGGACCCAATGCTTTTTCCATTTTCTCAGAGCTTGGTATCGATGTTCAAGTCGGAATAAAGGGTACAGTGCGGGAAGCTATCAGGCAGTATGAGGCTGGAGAACTTCAGTCAATCCGCAGTCCCAATACCACTCCTGGTTCTGGCATGAGAAAAGGAAATGGAATGGGAAACGGAATGAAAGGAAGTGGTATGGGAAGGGGAATTGGTAGAGGCAAGTAATCCTGAGTCTTGATAAAATTAGTAAAACAAACTTTCTGAGAAAGACACATTCCTCCATGTGTGAAAAACGGCATTATTCTCCTTTGTTTGCGAAAAACGTCGTTATCCCCCTTAATTTATCAAAAACGGTATTATTCTTCTTTGTTTGCTAAAAACGGTATTATTCCCCTTAATTTGTGAAAAACGGTATTATTCTTATTAATTTGTGAAAAACGGTATTATTCCCCTTAATTTGTGAAAAACGATATTACTCCTCTTAATTTATGAAAAACGGTATTATTTCCCTTAATTTGTGAAAAACGGTATTATTTCCCTTAATTTGTGAAAACTTAAATATTGTGTAATCTCAAGAATATATGTCAATGCAATCAAAAAAACATTACTATTTGATAAAATGATAGAAAGTGAAGGTGATTATATGAAAGTAAGTATTCCTACAAAAGATGAAAATGGTATGGAAGGTGTTGTTGAACCACACTTCGGAAAAGCTCCAACCTACACTATAATAGACACAGAGACCAATCAAGTCACTGTAATTCCTAACACCAGTGAGCATATGGGAGGCACCGGACTACCTCCAGAGTACCTTCATGAAAATGGAGTGGATATAATGCTCTGTGGTGGACTCGGGTTCAAAGCTGTCAACATGTTCGAATCCTATGGAATAAAGGTTTTTGTGGGGGCTGGCGGCACTGTAAGGGATACGTTTGAGGCCTGGAAAGCAGGAAAGCTCCAGAACGCAACTGCTGAGAATTCCTGCTCAGAACATGGACACGACGATCATCACCAGTGCTGAAATCACGAGCAGTACTGCTAGAATAATAGTACTGCTAGAATAATAGTACTGCTAGAATAATAGTACTGCTAGAATAATAGTACTGCCAGAGAGTGTCAGAAAGGTTTCAATTTTCTAAAAATTCAATTTTCTAAGTTGTGATATGAATCAATGACTCATTTAAAACGGATCTTCAAATGAATGCACAAGAAAACTTGGAACTAGGGGTTAAAACATCAAGGAACGCAACCCTGGCGCTTGCATTCCTTGCTTTCCTTAAAGGAGCTGTGGGTATTTATTCCGGAAGCACAGTCTTGTTTGCGGATGCTGTCCACACTGGTCTGGATATTTTTGCCTCTCTAGCAGTCTGGATTGGGCTCAAGATAAGCCTTAAAAGCAGTAAGCATTTTCCTTATGGGTACTACAAAGCAGAGAATATCATAGCTCTCTTTGTTTCTCTATTAATCCTGCTTTCTGGCGTTGAACTGTTAAGGGAAGGTTTTACAGGCTCAAATACCACTTCCCATATTGAATTTCAGGGACTTGCCCTTGCAACGGCTGTTTTTTCAGTACTTACAATCTATGGCCTTTCTGTATACAAGCGAAATGTAGGGACAAAGATCAACTCTCAGTCCTTGATAGCTGACGCGGTGCATTCTTATACGGACGTCTTTTCTTCGATGATAGTGGTTGTGGCTGTTCTTGGCTCTATGCTGGGGGTCTCGAAACTTGACAGTTTAGGTACTATTGTAATTTCTCTTTTGATCTTCAAAATGGGAATCGAAAGTGCCAGGGATGCAGTGCTTACCCTGATGGATGCCTGGCTTGATGAGGATGAAAGTGAGAGAATTAAAAAAGACATACTCAATATCCCGGGCTTGATAGAACTTGAGGACCTGAAACTCCGAAAATCCGGACTTGTGGTTTTCGGGGAAGTTACGGTTGAAGTTGAGGGTGAAACCGACTTAAAAAGGGTGGAGCTGCTTTCAGAGGAAATCAAAACGGTTGTTAAAAAAGAAGTAGAAAATCTGGAGCATATTGTTGTTAATGTAAAGCCTGTACAAAGGATAAATTTTAGGCTAGCTCTTCCCGTTTTTGATAATAATGGGTTTCAAGCAAAGCTGTCAGAACACCTTGGGAAAGCTCCTTATTTTCTCTTTGTAGAGATAAAAGAGGGCAAGGTTGGAGATTATCAAATTATCGAAAACCGATCTTTTAATTCTGAGAAAAAAGGAGGCATGAAAGCCGTAGACCTGATTATTCAGGAAAAAGCAAACGTCCTTGCGGTAAGAAATGTTGGTGAGGGTCCATATTATATGCTCCGAGATAATTTTATAAAAATTCTGCAAATTCCCGACGGGGTAAATACTGCTAGAGAAGTCATCGACAGGTTCCAGAACCTCAAAGAAATCACAGTTCCTGCGAAATAACATGTAAAATCATAGTTCCTGAAAAATAACATGTAAAATTATAGTTCCTGAAAAATAACATGTAAAATCAAAGTTCCTGAAAAATAACATGAAAAAT
>NZ_LZPK01000320.1:0-2777 GCF_001729375.1 Methanosarcina sp. A14
TTTGAATACTGATTTTGATTACTGATTTTTGATGCTCCAGAAAATTTGATTATAAACTATTGGTTGATGTTATTCCCAAACATCTCTTAATGATGCATCATGTATTTTTGCAATTCAGTGAAGTTATAATAGCCATATATTGAAGCACAAAATGTAAACACTTCTAGCACCGGAAATTGATCGAGCCTATCCCAAAAGCCATTTCGTTCTTAATCATCAAGAATTTTCAGGACTGTTTTCATGATCAGAAACTTGATTGATTGTTCGGAATACAGGATTCAGAGAAGCAATTTTGAGTTTTGGGATCAGCTCATCATGAAAATATCAACCATATAATTATGGACGAACACTGAATTGAGTATAAATATTTAGTTTGCTCTTGAATCCTACTTTCCCTCGATACCTGAGTCCAAATTATTAATCAGTAAAATTATAATATTGTCAATATGGAACCTGAAATTTGTTATATAGAAAAGAATATTATAATACAGTACATATGCCAAAAACCTTAAATAGTTACCCATGCCAAGGCTAGTTGAAAGTTTTTCAACTCCTTTTTAATATATACAACTTTAAATAGTATGAGTACATTATTAATTGTTAGAGATGAATAACCTTCTAATTATATACCTATACAGGTTTAATTAATCAACCTGTAAAGTCCTTTCCATCAATCTCATAAAACGGGGCTCTTGTAGCCAGTTATAAACATCTGGCATTTGCTTTTAATGACCGGTTGTTAGACTTAAAACAGAAATAATCCGCTACATAGCGTAAAAACGTTTTTTATTGTATTTAGAATTTCAAAACGAAATAGGTTACCTTATAAATATATCGACAGTGTATATATTTAGAGATTGTCGTCAGTTTTAAAAGATAATTATAAAAGCCTTCCTTGAAGGTATAAACATAATTATTTTAATATTATTTAACTGACAACATTATCCATAAAATTAGAAGAAAGAAGGGGTTATCATGAAAGACTACGAAGTTAAAGTGCTGGACGAAAACGACCACATTTTTATTGAAACGTTAAGAAACCTTGGGATGTCCAGAAATGTCGCTACAACTATGGCATATCTTATGAATGTTGACGAGGCTTCATCCCGTGAAATAGAAATCAGTACCGGATTAAGACAACCAGAAGTAAGTCTTGCAATGAGACTGATGCGCAACCAGTCGTGGGTTAGCGTTCGTTCGGAAAAGAAACCCGGTAAAGGGCGCCCAATAAAGATCTATGCTCTTGCTGCTCCAGTTGACGAGATCATCAGTTATTACGAAGACAAAATTTACAAAGAATCTCAGGCAACCATCTCAGCAATTAAGAAGCTGAAGGTTATGAGTAAAAAGGTGCCTCTTACTCCCTCAAAGTAAAGCCTTCAAAACGAATTTGCTCCATAATGGCTGACAATTCTTATCTGGAATTCAACCATTATGGAAACAAAAATCTTAATTATTCGAATCATTTTTCATTCCTGTTCTCTACTTTTCTGGATCAACAGTTGCGCCGGTTGATCACGCCTATCACGTTGTTGCGGAGTTTTCAGTCAATTATTTTTTGAAATGGCTTGCTGGCAAACAGTTTTTAAAATGACTTGTGCCGCATGATCCAAGGGCAATTTGAGTAAATTAGCTTTCCTGAGAGCGTTGAAAATATAATCTCTCTAACCTTTCTCCAAAGACCACTACGCTTGAGCGAACGAAGTGAGCGAGAAGGGACTCGGGTGACAGAAATAGGTAATAAAAACGTCATACAGGGACTTCAAAAAAGGTGGAAAAAAGAATTGTAATAAAGGAGAGGTTCTGCCTTTTGCTGGCAGGTCAGCCCCCTGTGACAACTCTGAGGATTGTAAGTCTATCGGAACTGACTATTCCATCAAGAGGAACAGCATTCCCTCCATTTAATACAAGTACTGTTTCCTGATTTATATCCAAAGTATTAAGCAGTTCTTCGTAGGTAGCGCTCTCAGCTACTTCTACGGTCTGCTCAGAAATATCTCCAGCCTGGATTGTTATGTGTACTTTTCTACTCACTCTATTGCTCCACCGCCGCTTACCTGAATTTCGCCTACGACTTCCTTAATTAACTTCTGCTCCAGTTCATATTCTTTTCTGACGCCTTTCCTTTCCGCATTTCTCTTCTGGAACTTTCCTGGCATTTTAGATCTCCTCACGATTTTTCAGGTTTGCAACATAGTTGGTATAGATCTCTTCAAGCAGACTTGTTCTCTTGTCTTCTCGAGATGTATATCCAATAATTATAATCAATTTATGTTTTAATTAATGTTTTGGTTGACAATAATTGGTTAACATATTAGATTTTCAAACCTTATAGACACCACAAACTCGGAATATAAACATTGACAATAGGTTAACATTGGAGCTGATGTCATTCAAAAGTTTGACAAAAAAGATTTGAAGCTGGATCTATGAGATAAGAATAGGAGGTATTTATTCAAAGATTAAAGTTTTATTGAAGAGTTGGACAATACAATAAATGTTTCAAACTCAAGACAAAAAGTATTAATATTTGGTCGGTCCGAGAAAGATTTCCAGTAGAATAAAGAAAAAAACAGGTAAAGAAAAAAACAGGTAAAGGAAAGAGATAGATGGAATAAGAGATAGATGGAATAAATAGGTAAAGAAAAGAAGGAAAAACAGACTTTATTCTTGAACTTAATCTTATTCGAAAATGACTCAAAAATTGGAAGAACTAATTATACACCAGCCGGGATTCGGCCCCGGGTTCGAGCGTTGGCAACGCCCGGTGATAACCG
>NZ_LZPK01000321.1:0-22488 GCF_001729375.1 Methanosarcina sp. A14
GATCAAAGAATTGCTATCAGGTCATAAGGAACCCTTTAAACTATCGTCTCTGGAATAATAACACTGCCTCTGAACCAATAATAATTTGGTTTGAAGAGTAACGAAGACTAGAAAACTAACAATTCCCTCTCCAGAACAGACTTTAAAAGAAATTCTTCTCATTCAAAAAACGGGACTTGGCAAATACCAGAGTGCAGTCCCTAAATTAACTTTTTTTGTGGTATTTTCTTTATTTTGCCACAATATTTTTTCCTAAAATTATCCTTGAGATATCCTTGAGATATCCTTGAAATAGTATATTTTCAAGTCATGTACTTTCAAGTCATGCATTTTTTCCATTAATTTTAAATTATCCGGCAACTTATGGGAAAACTCATGGCTCCAAAAATTCTTGTTACCAATGATGATGGCGTATATTCCACAGGTTTGAAAGCTGCTTTTGACAGCGTTTCGGACCTCGGAGAAGTTACAATTTCGGCTCCTGCTGTCCAGCAGAGCGGAGTCGGACGTTCTATTTCTATCTTTGAGCCTCTACGGATCACGAAAACAAATGCTGGAGGTACACCTGCGTACTCTGTGGGAGGAACCCCTACGGACGCTGTAATTCTGGGCATCTTCACGATCCTTAAGGAGATGCCTGACTTAGTGCTTTCTGGCTTTAACATCGGAGAGAATATAAGCACGGATACTATCACTACCTCAGGGACAATAGGAGGAGCCCTTGAAGCTGCAAGCTACGGAGTGCCTGCAATTGCTGCCTCCATGCAGGTGCTTGATGAAGGCCAGAAATTCGATGATCCCAGGAACTACCATAGAGAGCGTTTCGAGGCTGGAATTAAGGTAGTAAACAAAGTGGCTCGAAACGTCCTGAAGTATGGTATGCCGAAAAATGTGGATCTTCTTAACATAAATATCCCCTATCACGCTGAAGAAGATACCCCTATAGAGATAACCCGTCTTGCAAGAAAAATCTTTAAAACGGGTGTCGAAGAAAGACGTGACCCAAGGGGCAGACCCTATTACTGGATTGCAGGCGACCTTATCCGGGAGGAAGAAGAAGGAACTGATGTGCACGCCATTATGCAGAAAGGACATGTTTCAATAACCCCGATTTCTCTGGATTCAACTGCCAGGATAGAGTTCTCAGAAATCGAAAAATATCTCTAAATATCTCCAGATAACTCTGGATTTCAAATTACTCCTATTTGGAAAATTATCTGGAACCTCAAACGGCTGAGAGTTCCAAAAATCAATCTGAATTACAAAACGGCAGAAGAAAAGATATGTAATGATTCAAAATTTTCATAAAACGAAAAACGAAAAGAGGAAATTTTGGTTTTGGAGAGATATTGACTCTCTTTTATCCAAAAAAGCCCTTTTTATTCTTTCAGTTCATCTCTTTCGATATGAATGGATATTTCCTTCCATTCGTTATCTATATTATGCAACGTTTCTACCATTGCTTTAATAACGTTTACTACGATTTTCTGGACAAACTCATTCATCGGGATTTTTGTCTCATCTACTAAAAGTTCAACCTTCATTTTTTTCTCCTCGTTGTTATATTTATCTCTAAATCTGCTTTTTTCTCTTTAAGCCTTTTCCCCTTGTTCAAGAATATTGACAGGCATGCAATATGGTTTCCTTCGGCTTACTGCAAGCTTAAGCAGCTTTTCGATCTCTTCAGGACTTTTTGCTTCCCTAACATCCACAAGGTTGTCATTTACCAGTAGACAGGGCTTGAACTTCCCATCTGCTGTGACCCTCAGCCTGCTGCAGTAGGCGCAAAACTCCGAGTTGTCCATGGGACGAACGAATTCAACCTCTACCCCATCGATAATGTATTTTCTTCGGTGGTGCAGGTGTCGTATCCTGATTTCACTTGCTTTCTCAGTCAGCTTCTTTTCGAGAGCTTTCGAGTCAATCATGTACTTTGAAAGCCTGGGGTCAATGTCCATAAGCTCTATTAGTTGCAGGATAACCATTCCTTTATAAGGCCGGACAAACTCCATCATAGAATTAATCTCGTCATCGTTTATGCCTTTAAGGAGTACCATATTCAGCTTCACAGGGGTCAGCCCAGCTTCAACTGCGCTGTTAATACCTCTGATAACCTTCTCAAGTGAGCCAGGTGGCGCTCCCGTAATCCTTTCGTATTTTTCAGGGACGAGAGAATCCAGGCTTACATTTATCCTGTCCAGGCCCGCAGCTTTAAGGGCTCTTGCTCGTTTTTCAAGCAGAATGCCGTTAGTGGTCGCAGAAACTTCTTTTAACGGAGGAAGGCAGGCAAGGATTTCTTCGAAATCCTTTCGAAAAAGCGGTTCTCCTCCTGAAAATTTTATTTTATTGACCCCGAATTTTGCAGCTTCCCTTATAATCCCGCAGATTAATTCTGGTTTCATTTCATGTCCTACCGGGCCGCAGGTACAGCAATCTGCACCTTCGTTATGGCAGTATATGCACGAAAGGTTACACCTATCAGTTATTGATATCCTGAGTCCTGTAACCTTCCGCCCGTAAGGGTCTTTAAGAGTCCTTTTTGAATTTTCTTCTGCAACTTCAGGAGCTTTTTCTGGATTTTTCTGCTTCATGGCTGGTTAAAATCCCCTATTAAATATTTGGCATGCAATTCTTTATTAACTGACAATCTGAGCCTGAATATTTTCCCTTGTTTGTGGGGCAAAAATTTCATCTTGGAAACGATCTATGAAATGATCTATGAAATGATCTATAAATGGGTCAGTCCATAGTATCCTGCTTTCAAATAAATTGGCATTTCTGAGAAAAGGCCCGGAATGTCTTACTGGTTTCATTGAATAGAGATACTAATATTGACTGAATAAGTCTAATTGACTGAATAAGTCTACTGATATGAACTGGATTAAGGTAATATGAATTGAACATATGCTGATAATGAGTACATGATTACTGGAACCCTAAGCTAATTATTTAATTTTAGCTATATAAATGAATACTATAATTATCTAATGTGTTTTATCTTGAAATTATTTCGCTTTGAAACTTTTTTGCTTTTGTCCATTTTCTCACAACCCAAGTAATCTTATTCCAATTCTGAATTTTGCCTCAATTGGTAATCTACTCCAGAATGCATCTTGTGGTGATTCTAATTGTTCAAGTTTCAAAGTTCCATGGGGTCTCTTGTTGTAAAACGAATTTTTCAAATGATTCAAATTCTTGTATCCTCTTCATATTGAGTGAAAATTGAGAGGTTTCCATTCAATATGAAGAGGATACAAGATTCTGGACAAAAACGGAAGTTAAAAATAGCTTTATATAAATTTGCAGTGGGTCTCAAAACTCTAACAATTTCTATAATTGGGAGGGGCATTTTTGATTTAATTCAGACGGAAATCATCCAAAATATATGCAGGTTTTTACCCTTATCACCAATAAATTATCCCAATTATAGAATTGAATGTCGTTTTGAGACAATATGTGCCACTGAGACAATATGTACCACTATCATTAAAGAACACTATCAAATGATATCGTTAAATTTATACATAATCTTTTTTGATTCCCTCCCGGCTATGATTCTCAACGATGTATCTAATTTTTCCATAACGGCTAAGGCACTTCCAATGCTAATTTATTAACGAAACCTCTACCTGGACTTGTGATAATAGAAACGATAAATATACCGATGCATCAGTGCTTTGATTTCGATGCATAGATTGTGTTCCCATACCTTCCGATGTTGATCCTGTTTCCATTATCCTCAGGTTCATTGGAATAGTCAGAGGATGGATATCCGGAATCGATACATGGAGAACTCACTTTGTATTTAACCCAGGTTTTCCCGTTCCAAGTTCCACCTCTTGATTGAAGGTGGTAATCATGGTTTTCCTGGTCTACAAATAATGGTCTTATGTGGATATCGGCTTTCGAGATGCAGTTTTTATAGTTACCCGCTGCGTTGTTGTAAAGGCAATTATATGCAATCTCAAAGGAATGTGTTTCGGGGAGGTAATTGGCAATTCCGTATCCTGTTTCGCTTGGGCTTTTTGTACGCTTCTGGGTATTTACAATTATATTGTTGCGGACAATTGTTGTGTATTTTGACGTATAATCTGAGAAAAAACCATCGGGACTCATGCTGACAATGGCAACATTATATGCACTGTCAAAGACATTATTTTCTATAAGTGTATCATGGAATCCACTTCCCAAGATACCCCCAACCCATGTAATGCTAGGATTAGTGCCTGTGCTGTAGAAGACATTATGATAAATGTGGACATTTTTTCCCTCGTCCTTGGTAGTAGAGGTATCATAGTTGAAAAGCCAGATTCCAGGACCATAGGTGTTATTGACTCTATTATTGTAGATATCAATATCATCCATAGTACCTGTAGACTTTTCGATCTGAATGCCCGGGCCACCTGCGCTCCAGTGATAGAAAGAATCGATTAAATTATCATGGAATTTTACATGGTTCGAGTTCCAGATTCTAAGACCACTATTAGTCCTGCAGGTTATTGTATTACCCCAGGCCTCTACATTCTGACACTGAATCGCATACAGACCGTCGTGCCCGAGCTTATAGATCGTATTGTTGTAAAACTTGATGTTCTCACCATATTTTATCCTCAGCCCATCTCCATGACCATCGTGCATATACATATTGCATACAGTTACGTTCTTGCAGTCAGTGAAGTACATCACATTATAGTATCCTTTGCCCTTAGCAAGCAAGGTTTTACCATCTGCGAGATAAGGGTTACCGTCATGGTTCACATTAACTTCAAATCCTCTTATTACAATATTATTATTCCCGGAATTGCTCATCTGCTTGATCAAGGGTTTCATTACAACCCAGCCTGCATTATTAGCAAGTTTGAGAACAGCATTTGAATCCCCTTCAAGAATAGTATTGCTGCCGATGAGGAGAGTATCGTTAATAACATACGTAAAAGGACCTTTAAGGTGGACAGTGGTATATCCCGAGTTATCGGCCACAAACTTAAGAGCCTGATTTATCTGTACATGATCATCTTTTCCATCGCAGTTAAAATCTCCACTGCCGTCCCCTGCAACATAAACAGTTGGTGCAGGACTTCGGCATAAAGCGGTAGGAACGCTTGCAAGAATAAGGCAACCTACCAATAAAAGGATTCCCAATTCTCGTTTTAACATTGATATCATCTGAAGGTGATCAGAATGAAATTTATTAACATTTTTGATAATTAAATATTTGTGCAGTGACGTATCCACACCTCTTAAAAATTTATATTAATTTGCTAATAATTTGAATAAATTTATACATATTTTCGGATATATTGGGCAAGATATTGCAAATATTAGATTCTTTAAGAATTTGGAGGCTTTATATACCCAAATTAATTTCTGAAAGCGTAAAGAGTAAATATATAATAACGTCTTCAAGGATAAGACAACTTATCAATAAAAAGATTCCTAATCCTTGTTTTAACATCGAAATCATTTAGTATTAATCAAAACAAAATTTATAATTATTTCTGTTATATAGATATTTGTGTAGTAACATTATACACAGTCACGAAATTTGGCAGTATCTACTAAAAAAATTTATTAATTTATGAGTTATTACACACATTTTGACAAAATTTTGCAAAAAAATGGTTATATGAATTAAAGGATTGTAGATTGGTAGTCTACTCAAGCCGGAAAATACTGTAAGATTTAATAAGTACTTTCTCAGCCGCGTTTGTGTTATGAAATGCAGCCATGAATAAAACTGTAGACTTTTTTTATAAGTTATTAAAGTTAATTAAATGATATCGTTGCATATGTCCAGTATCTTTCTTGCAACTCCATCCCAGCTGTGATTCTCAACGACATATCTTCGGCCTTTCTCTCCCATAAGAGCTCGGGTATTTTCATCGAGAAGTAATCTGACTACAGCAGTAGCAAGTTGTTCAGGATCTTCTGGAGTTACGGAAATTCCGCCATCTGAGGCTTCAATTAAATCTTTGACTCCTGAAATACCACTTGCCACAATCGGCTTCCCACAGGCAAGGTACTCATAAGTTTTCAACGCTGAAAGTCCTATTTTTGAGTTTCTTTCATTGATGAAAGGAGCAACGCAAACATCGGCCGCGTTAATGTAGAGAGGAACTTGTTCGTAGGGGATTCTTCCGGTGAAAGTAAATTTATCCGAAAGCTCTAACTTGGAAGCTATTTCCATCAATTTATCCTTCATAACTCCGTCCCCGACAATAAGGAAATGAGTATCAGGACATTTCTCCAGAATTAAAGGAGAAGCATGGATGAGAAATTCAACTCCTTGCCAGGCTGCAAGATTCCCTACAAAGCATACGTACTTTTTTGAGTTTTCAAGCCGCAGTTTTTTTCTTGTCTGTTCTAAACCAAGGGGCTTGAATACATCGGTATTTGCCCCATTGTTAATAACATAGATTTTACTCTCAGGAACAGAGTATAGTCTCACGAGTTCATCCCTGAGCTTATCCGTGACAGAAACAATTCTGTCGCAATGCTTGTAATTAAAGTTCTCAGACCGGAGTGCAAGATGAGAGAAAACTCTATACGCAAAAGACTGTGAATTTGGATCGACTTTTAACTCATCCATAACTATCCCATTGACTTCTACTATTGAAGGAATTTTTAAAATTTTGCATAGAAATATGGGAAAGAACGGAAAAGAATTCTGGCGAAGATAGAGCACGTCAGGCCGATTTCTTATACAAGAATAAAGAAGGTAAAAGGAAAGCATGAATTCGTAAGAGGGCTGTACAAGATATTTATTGTCTATTACAGGCACGCATTTTATCCCTGGAAGAGTACGGTCTACACTCTTCTGTCCGGGTGCAAACAGGACTATATCAGTATATTTTTTTAAATTTCTTAGAAGTTCAAGAATGTGGATATTCGAACCTGATTTAGCATTGAAAGAACCGTAATAAACCAGGAAAATATTATTTACTTTTTTAAACATAGTAGCTGGTTACCAGAATGGGAAAGGTAGTTAATTAGTTTATCCCATAGCTTTTTTTATTATTTTTTCCAGTTTAAGGACGAGGGTTTAGTATAAAATCCATGGACAAGAATTTAATACATTTTGCAGAGAAGTATTTATAGGATTAATTCTCTCCTCTGTCTGCTTTTGATGCATCCGAAGTGAAAACGAGCAAAAGATTATGAAAGTACTGGAAGCATGTCAGGAATTTCCTAACAGGTATTACCCTCAACTTGGGACATTCATAAAACAGAGTATAGACTCAATTGCGAACCAGGGCGTAGATGTTACTGTTATCTCTCCAAAACCCTTCGTCTTTCCCTTTTCCGCACTTCCATATCATAACTTTTTTAAACTGCCGCGGATTGAGCATACCGAAAAATACGACCTTCACTATCCACGTTATATATATGCTGTCCCCAAAAAATATTTTTATCCTGTAACAGGGTTTTCGTACTCTCACTTCATTTTCAAATACGCAATCAAAAATATAAAGCCAGAGCCAGACCTGATCCACGCACACTTTTCATATCCTGATGGATATGGGATGATGAAACTTGCGAAGAAATGGAGAGTTCCTCTCGTAATAAGTGCACTTGGGACAATTGAAAGAAAAGTCGCTTATGAAGGTTCCTATACATCAAAGCAGATTATAGAGGCAATGAATTTTGCAGATAGGATTCTTTCTGTCAGCGAGGATCTCAAGCTCCACATCGTAAATCTGGGAATAAACGAAGAGAAGGTCCATGTGGTTCCAAATGGTGTTGACACCGTAAAGTTCAAACCTGCAGGAAAAGCACATGCAAGGAATCTATTAAACTTGCCGCAAGATAAGAATATCGTCCTATTTGTTGGAGCCCTTAGAAAAATAAAAGGTGTGGACTACCTGATTGAAGCTGCAAGGGATTTTGTGGACACGAACACCGATCTTTTTATGGTAGGCAGGGACGATGGCCTGAGAAAAGGTCTGGAAAAAAGAGCACAAGAGCTAAAAATTGTAGATCACATTAGATTCACTGGACCTGTAAACCATGAGGACATCCCACTCTGGATCTCAGCTTCGGATATCCTCGTATTGCCGTCTCTTTCTGAAGGTAGACCAAATGTAATACTCGAAGCCCTTGCCTGTGAGGTCCCGGTTGTAGCAACCGATGTTGGTGGGATACCTGAACTTATGGTTGATGGGGAAACAGGGTATCTAGTACCAGCAAAAAATCCTGGAGAATTATCCAGAAAAATTAATAAACTGCTTGAGAATAAAAGCCAGAGAGAAAACATGGGGAAGCTCGGGCGTAAAAGCATAATTCAGAGAGGACTGACCTGGGAAGCTCATGCAAAAAAGACTGTGGATATATACTCAGAGCTTTTAGAGAACGCTTCGAAATAAGTCCGAGTCCCCTTAAGCTTACTTTTTTAATTTCTTATCCCTGCTGTAAATCACAGACCGTCAAATCCACAGAATAGCAGATAAACTCGTAAAAGCTTTTACTTATGTACATGCCTGCTGCATCATTTCATCTAGAAGTAAAATGAGTACCGGACAAAAAGTCATCTTTAAATATAAATTTCCTAAAAATAAATTTCAGGGGCTATTTAATCCCTGATGTGGAATATAAATGTCTGTCGATGGATTTGAATATATTTTGTCAAGACCTTTGAGGGTACTTTCTAGCTCAAGCTCGTTTTTGGGCAGTCCCTGATAGAAATAGTTAGCAGTATCTTTCAAGGTGCTTTCCTCACTTCCAAAGTATAGTCCACTCCTGAGAAACTCTCCGGTTCTGAGAACTATATAACCTTTGTATTCAGGGAGTTTATTTACATTACCGATTCTGTAATTATCATAAGATGAGATATTCAATTCCGCAGATTTTGAAGGAATCAGCGGGACATAAAAGAACCTTGAAGCGTAATAATCGGTGTATACCGACTTAGTTGAGGAATTGACAGGAACATACTTGAAAATATGATTAAAGCCGCTTAACTCTTCGGAAGTAAAGTACTCGTGTTTTGCTTCTTGACCAAGACAGCCCGAATCTGAAATACTGTAGACCGAGGAGACTAAAACAAAAATAGAGAACAATAAGATCACTAAGAGAGCAGAGTTCGATTTCTTAGACGAATACTTAGTCATATAATTCCAGAATATATACAATCCGTATCCCATTACAAAGGCCATAAAGGGACTGACGAAAAGCATAAACCGATCAACTCTGAAGAGGACTTTGAATTGCCAGATAGTATTGAGGGGATTGGGGATATAAAATATAAGAGTTAACAGAGCAAATAACCCTAATACGGCAGCATAATTTTTCTTGTAATTTTTCAGGAGAAAACCTATTCCTATCAATGCAAAAAATAAAAATACTGATTTATCCAGAAGTCCTGCTAAATCAGTCAAGCTTTCCTGAAGAACTTCTGAACCTCCGGTAGTTAGAACTATAGAATCCAAAAATTGGCTCTGCAAACGGGGAGCCAGGCTCCTCTGTACAAACACGTATGCGACGAAGAACCAGTAAGCGGCAAAAATGACGTTAAGCAGTATAAAGAAGGGTTTACTGATATAGTTGTTATTCCCTATCACATATTCCGATGCAAGAAGAATTATCAGTAATAGAACGAGCTGTGGAAGGGATACATTGTGAACTAAAGTTAAAAAAACTGCAACAATTACTGAGAGGGTTTTTAAGGATAGTTTATCATTTTTGAAATTGACACTATAAATCAGGTACAATAATACAACGAACATTATGAATGCCATTGTGCGGGTGATTACATTTGTACCATAATAGAGTACGGTCGAACTTACGGAAAAGAGTAAGCATGAGAGGAGTGAGATCTGCCTGTTGTTTGTTATGTAATTAAAAAGGTAATAAAGGAAAATTATGGTTATTACATAGACAGGCGCAGTTACCAGAAAAAGTGAATTCTTTACGCTTATTTTCAAGATTTCAGAAGCTTCTGCAATAAACACATGATAAAGAGGAAAATAAGCATAATCACTTAAGGAAGTCGGAATTATTTTTCCGGTCAGTGCGGTAACTTCCGAAATAAATATATGGGGCAGAATGTCTGTGGTACCGACATAAAAATCATAATTTAAAGTCACACTGAAAATTAAATTACCCGCGATTAAGACAGATTCCGCTAGAATCAGGGAAGGGTTTACGTCTTTAGAGAAAATTTGGAAGAATACAGACAGATAAAGTCCTAAAATAAAGAGGAAATAGTACAGAGGTCTGCTTCCCGGAGACAGCAAAAGTACAACTAGGGACCCAATATAAAATATCCCGAAAAGGTACGTAAGGGATTTTGTACTCAATGATGAAAAGATATCTATATCGTGCAAACTTACATCTTTTTTGTAAATGAACAGTATGAAAAGACAGGAAAGTACTGCAGGTATTCCTGTAAATAGTCCCCGAAGTGCATAACCGAACTTTCCGGTTGCAAACATCCATAAGAAAGTGAATATTACTGCGAAGATTATAGCTAACGGAAACAGAAAAGAAATTAACCTCATTAGACGGTCATTATCTAATCCGTGTCCTGCTTCTTTACTTAATCCGAACATACTATCTCCATGACCTTAAGCAATCATATAATAAATTTAACAAACCCGGCATCCAAACTTCTGTGTTTGAAAATCAGTGAGAGTTCATCAGGGCTTTATTGATTAAGAAGATTTTGCCCTGAAAAGCTTCCCATGTATTCAAGTGTTTCGGTTTCTTTTTAAACAAATGACATAGTTTGTGATTATTAGATATCTGAACAGGAACGGACTTTTGAGATCAAAGGAGAATTTGTAAAGCTGTACAAAAATCCTAGCCCATAAGCAACGTGTTGCACAGGAATAATAAAAAGGGCAAAAAGACCGTATTTTGATTTCATTTTATAGGTAACCTGGATTGAGGTAATAAAGACAAGAATAAAGTACACGGTCACGAGTGCAAGAAGAAGCAGGCCTGGAGTGGAATATTTGATAGACGCGATAAGCAAAATGACTGCCGACAAGACGGCAATCGAAGGCAAAAAAGCATACCAACGGACAAATTCTCCATGCTTCTTGAATAGTTCTGCCATCCACATACCGTACTTAAACATCCTTACGGAAAAGGACTTTGGAGTTCCTCTTCTATGGTGCAGGACCTGTGCATTCGGGATATACAAAAATTTGTTACCCTTCTTACCGATTCTGTAGTTCAGGTCTCCGTCCTGACCCACCACAAACCGCTCATCAAAACCTCCAACTTCCTTAATTGCAGCTTTCTTGTACATTGCATTGCAGTTCGGAAGAGAGATGACATAATGCTTTTTTGTGGAGTTTTTGGACTGAGCCGAACCTCCAGACCCCAAGAAAGATTCCTGAGCATATCCCACCACCCTGCCAAATACAGGATCAGTGTCAAAGATTAGGTTAGGGCCTCCAAAACACACAACATCATCTGGAGAAGCTTGCATTTCATGGACAAGAGTTTTCAACCACTGAGGATCTACCTTACAGTCTCCGTCAGTAAACGCGACAAGCTCTCCCCTGGCATTCTCCACACCAAGGTTTCTTGCCGCAGCAACATTCTTTTTTTTGTTCAAAAGAAGTTTGACAGGATATTTTTGTACAATATCTCGCGTTTTGTCAGTGGACATGCCATCAACGATAATAATCTCGTAGGAATCTTTTTGGTAATCTAGATTAAGAAGTGACTCAATACATTCTTCAATAAATTTTTCTTCATTACGAATACCTACTACTACTGAAACGAAAGGGTATTTCATACAAATTGGCCCCGTTTTGACATTACTGTTTTCGAATATGCTCGTTTAAAAATATCATTCTTGAGATGGCATGTAGTATTATTCCGGTAAACACCATGAAAGCTCCTATAACTGTCAGCATAACCATTAAGAGTGTAGGCCCAAAGCGCAGGGATCCTCCCTGAAGAAAATCCTGTAAAAATATTAATCCCATAAGAAAGCCTGTAGACGTCATAATCAGGCCAGGAACTGAAAAATAATACAAAGGCCGTCTGTACTCCATATCTTTAAGGATGCGGAACAGGACTCTAGGACCATGTATGAAAGGATTCTCACTTGAGCAGTCCTCAAGATCATATCTGCAATGGATTTCCACTTCAGTAAACTTCAATTTATAATCTTTGGCCTGAATCAGAATTTCAGAGCCTGCAGACATATCTGTGCCATTCAAATTTATTTTTTCAATAGCTTTTTTTCCATAAGCTCGAAAGCCGCTTTGTGAATCCGTTACATTCAGACCGCCTGCAATATAGGTTGCGATATCAAGAACTTTCATCCCGAATTTACGATAAATAGGGACATTTTTACCATTGCCATTGACAAATCTTGAGCCGATTACCAGATCAAACCCATTTTTCAAGGGTTCAAGGAGCTTGGGAATTTCGGAGGGGTCATGTTGACCATCAGAGTCGATTATGACCATAGCATTTGCATCGAGCTTACGGGCGGTTTCAAAGCAATTCTTTAGGGCTGCTCCATATCCCTTATTTGTCTCGTGACGAACTACATAGGCGCCAAGAGATTCGGCGATATCGACAGTATTATCGGTGCTTCCGTCATCTACAACTACTACTCTGTCGACGTATTTTTTGCAACCCTTGATAACATCTGCAATGGCATGGGCTTCGTTATAAGCAGGCATGGCTGCAATCGTAATGGCCATATGCAATCATCTACCTCTTTGAAGATAAAGGTGAGAAGTCTCCGTGATAACGTGGTTTACGTGGTTTATTAGAGAAAAATCAGTGAAAATTCCAAATTCTGCAAATATATTTTTCAGAGTCATCGCTCCACAATTTTTAGAGGGTTTCAAAAGGTCTTTTACGGCTACATTTACAGAGAATCAGTTAGGGAAATTGTTCTCCTCTTTTTACCCAAAAGAAGGAACATAAATACTCCGTAAGTGAGTCACAGCATTTAATACAAGACCTGTATCTGTTTTAATATACGAGCTATATAAGCATTTAGACACGAAAAATAATTAATCAGTAATTCCAATTACAAAAAATAGTTAAACTCATATTAGACACTTT
Source organism: Methanosarcina sp. A14 (assembly GCF_001729375.1). Classification (NCBI taxonomy): domain Archaea; kingdom Methanobacteriati; phylum Methanobacteriota; class Methanomicrobia; order Methanosarcinales; family Methanosarcinaceae; genus Methanosarcina; species Methanosarcina sp. A14. Next base: position 13,039 of record NZ_LZPK01000321.1, read on the forward strand.
TTCTCCGATATAATAGCTTAAAAGGCATCAATTAATTATTAAAATCGATTACTAATAAAATAAAAAATTACACAGATATAAGAACTCAAATACTTCCTTGTTATATGTCAACGTTTACAACCCTGCGGACTCAAATTCTGCAGGCTCAACTTTGGAAATACGTTTAAAAAATTAAGAAGATGAATGGTTAAAAGGCTAAAACTTCTTTCAAGGAAATAGAAATAAAGGGAAAAGTATTTTAAATACAATTCAGGAAAAAGGGAAAGATATTTTATACAACTAGGTAATTGAGTAGATCGGGTTAAAACATTCTTGAAAACGAATATAATTCAGGAAATATATTCTGCTAAATTAGAAGAAAACCGGGATTAAAGCTCGGACAGCTTTCGCCTTTCCGGCGTAACTCTTCGTGATTGAAGACTAAAACAGCCGGTAAGAGGAAATCGGAAGGTTTCCGAAAAACCTCATAAGGGAACAGAGAAATTGGCAGATTAGCCCGAATAACGAAAAGGCTGGGAAGCTAAAAAACATACTTTTTATGAGGAGTTATATGGCCGGAAACCAGAAGTTCCCATCTGACCTGTTGTTAGTAGCAGGCCTTGTAATTCTTATGGATATTTTTGTACTAATTCCTGTACTTAGCGGAAGTCTTATTCGCACAGCTATTGGTCTACCCCTGATACTTTTCCTTCCAGGGTACGCTCTCATAGCCATGCTTTTTCCGGAAAAAAACGGACTTGAAGGGATGGAAAGGATAGCTCTTTCTGTTGCAATGAGCGTCTCAGTTGTGTCTTTGATAGGGTTTGCACTCAGTTATACCTCCTGGGGAATCAAGGAGATGCCTCTCATTACGAGTGTCTCCATATTTACCCTGATCATGCTGGCAACAGCATACGTTAGAAGAAACTATTTACCTGCAGACAGGAAATTTGAGGTACCTTTCCGAGCTCTTGCCCATACTCTGCTATCAGGAATAATGGGAGAGCCGGAATCTAAAACAGAGAAAAACCTCCGGATGATTCTAGCTCTTTCTTTCCTTATTTTGATGGTAACCGGAGTTTATGTCATTCTTGTGCCTCAGGACAAAGAGCCATATACGGAGTTCTATATTCTTGGTCCCAATGGGACGGCTAACAACTATAAAACAGATTACATACAGGGAGAAAGTGGGACCTACTTTATAGGAATTACAAATAATGAGCACCGAACAATGGACTATACAATGGAAGTAAGGCTTAAAAATCAATCGCTGCCTCTTCCGGAAAATCTGCAGCATATTAAAATTGCCAATAATAAGACCCTGGTAGAGCCTCTTGAGGTTACACCTTCAGTTGAAGGCAAGAATATGAAGCTTGAGTTCCTGCTTTTCAATGAAACTGAAAAGAATATACCCTACAAAGATCTGCGCCTCTGGATAAATGTTGGAGAGGAGGTGTGAGGATGGTAGCATTTGAGAGTCCTAATGTGGAGACTCCGGAAGGCATAAAAACGAATATGTCTGAGAATCTGAAGGAAAAAACACCTGTGATCGAAAATAAATGGGTTTATCTAGCAATTCCGATTGTAGCTATTGCCCTTGCGGAACTGATGATATATTCGGGGAGGAGACTCCAGGGCATGGAAATACATGCATTAGTTCTGCTTGGGCTTTCCTTTTCCATAATATATATAAAAAACAAGGACATTCAGAAAACCTATCAGAGTTTTCTCCTTCTGCCGATCCTGCGTCTGGTAGATTTTTCAATGCCTCTTTTCTATGAAGAAAAACTTTACAACCTTATTTTCATATACTGTCTTCTGGCAATTCCTGTAAGCATTGCGGCCATTAGTCAGGAGTTTACTCCCGCGCAGCTTGGGATAACTTCCAAAAAAATAGGAATATATATTCCATTATCAATATTCATGGGCTTTTTATTAGGAGTAGGAGAATATATCATAGTCGGAAAAAATCCTCTTATTCAGGATCTTTCAATCCTTAACCTCATAAATCTCACCATAATTATGGTCTTTCTTGTGAGCCCTATAGAGGAGATGATTTTCCGTTCTATCCTGCAGACCCGGTTAGAAATAGTATTAGGCGGCAGGGAAGCGCTGATAATTACAAGTATTTTATTCGGGTTAATGCATTCAGGATATGGAAGCATTTACGAAATATTTTACATAACCTTAGTAGGTGCTGTTATAGGCTACTTATTTTATGGAACCCGAAGTCTGCCGTTGGTTGCATTAATTCATGGATTTATGAATGTATTCTTTTTCGGGATTCTTCCTCTTCTCCTTTAAACTTTTACGTCCACTAGTGTATTCCAAAAAAGAAAAAGGGGCTCGATCAAATGGAATTAAGCCAAAGGCAAAAGCTTCAATATAGGGGAACTTCTTTTCTGGACTTACTCTCGATTATATAATCAGGAAAAACTCACTCAGGTTTCTATATAATGAGCTGATCCCAAAACTCAAAATGATTTTTCTGAATCCCATATCTACAATAAGTAACAGATCTTCTGATCACGAAAATAATTTTGAAATTTTACTAATTTAAGGATAAAATTAGTTTTGGGATTGACTCAATAGAAATACAGAGTAGAGTAGCTATTAGTAGGTAATATTAGCAGTTCTCTATTCTTTTCGTGTTTTTTACATTTTTTAAAATTAACCAGAGAGTTTAGGTATAAACTGTATTCTGCCAGAACAAAAAAGTAAATGAAACTCATTAATTGCCTTAGTGTCTTGAAAATTTAGTTATTGTCACGTGATAACTGTAAATCATTATATGTTGATAAGAAGCTATCAAGGATCATGCTCAATGAGTAGATTACCATGACACTAGTATAATTGATATTGCCCACTTCAACCGAACGGAGTCAATTACAACAGTCTGTCTTAAAAAAGTGTTATTTTGCCAGAAATTACCTCTTTAGACAAAATTACTGTTATTTGCTCATAATTTAGCCCTCATGAGCGAAGCAGAATGTAGCAAAAAGGGCAGTGCACTGCAGAGCTGCAACTCTGCTGAGATGGAAATAGGGGCGGACACTTAGACGGCAGCCCTCTGAAAAACCATTAAAATAGTGCGACAACCTTAAAGAGAATGATTGCACCAAAGGAAAACATCAGTGGAATAATTCCCATATTCAAAGAAACCTTTACCGTACTTTCCCAGTGTTTCGATGCAGGGAGAAAGTCCCTGAGCAAAAGCAATATAAGTAAAACTGCCGCAGCCACAGATGCGCCTTCAGGAATTCCCGGTGTTACGGTGGTTACTGAGAGCGCACCTGAAGAAACGGAGTTAGACGTGATTAAACTTGTAAGCGTAGTCGGCACTCCTCGAGTTAATTAGTATATTACAGGAACAAATACGCGATAAGATATAAAAATCCTCCTCATACCATTGATAAACATCAAGAGAAGGAGAATTAAACTCGAATTTTGGAAAAAAGTAGGAGGTTACCTTAATAAATAACGAAAGTACTGTGAATTTGAGTTCGCAATCAAAAGAATAAAATTAAAAAATTACATTGTAAAGCTATAAACGCAAAATATAAATTGAATAATTCTTGAAAAAAATAGAAAAGAAACGTAGAAAAATAAACCAAATCATTAAATAATTAAAGGACCCTCTAAACTAAAATTTAAGACTAGTTAGGAAAATCGAAGAGATGGATCTAGAAAAGTAATACTAATTCTTGGGTTTTGTCCTGAGAGTTTGAATTATCCCGAGTATCGGGAACATAATAATGAAAAACTATGAAATGAAAAGCTATGTAAAACTGCAAAAAGTAAGTAGATGTTTTTATGCTCCTACAGAAAGTTTATCTGGCTAAGAAAAACCAGACGAACGGGGGGAACAATGAACTCGACTGAATTTAAAATTCACAATTCTTCTAAGATATACGGAACTTCTGTAATTGGGAAAGACACAGTAATAATGGAAAATGTGATTTTAGGATACCCTGAACACAGGATCCTTATGGAAATCCTGAAGCAGAACATCGAAATTGAAAACTTTGATTTTCCAGGGTGTACCATAGGTTCGGATTCAATAATACGGGCTGGATCAACGATATTTTCCAACGTAAAAACCGGAAAAAACTTCAAAACCGGGCATAACGTAATGATTAGAGAAAATACGGAAATTGGAAATAATGTTCTCATTGGAACCAATGTCATTATAGATGGGCATGTGAGAATAGGAAATAATGTAAGCATCCAGGGAAATGTCTACATTCCAACCAATGTTATTATCGAGGATAATGTATTTATTGGGCCTTGTGCTGTTCTGGCCAACGATAAATATCCTATTCGAAAGAAATACGAATTGAAGGGTCCTTTCTTGAGAAAAGGTGCGTCTATAGGTGCAAATGCCACCCTACTTCCCGATGTTGAAATTGGGGAAGGAGCAATGGTTGCAGGGGGAGCACTTGTGACAAAAAATGTGCCTGCTTGGAAACTTGCAATTGGAGTGCCTGCCAGAATACAAGAACTCCCACAAGATTTAATGAAATTAAATAGGATATAAATTCATAAAAAATCAAGATTAAGTAAGATTAGTTTTATCAAGATTATTAAAAGAGGTTCCAAAATGATTCCAATTGCCAAGCCCCTGATGGGTAAGGAAGAGATTGATGCAGTAACAGAGGTCCTTAGGTCAGGAATGATTGCACAGGGCCCGAAAGTCGAAGAATTTGAATTTGCTTTTTCTGAATACACTGGTTGTGAGTATGGAGTTGCTGTGAGCTCTGGCACTGCGGCTTTGCACGTTTCGCTTCTTGCCCATGGCATAGGAAAAGGAGATGAAGTGATTACAAGTCCCTTCAGTTTTATTGCAACGGCAAACAGCGTCCTTTATACCGGGGCAAAACCTGTTTTTGCAGATATCGAATCAGATACATATAATATAGATCCTGAAAAAGTTCAGGAGAAAATCACTCCAAAAACCAGAGCTATTTTGCCTGTCCACCTATATGGGCACCCTGCAGACATGAAAGCCATAATGGAAATTGCAGAAGATAATAAGCTTATTGTAATTGAGGATGCCTGCCAGTCTCATGGCGCAGAATGCCTTGGAAAAAAGGTAGGCAGCTTCGGAACAGGAGCATTCAGCTTTTACCCTACTAAAAATATGACAACAAGCGAAGGTGGAATGCTCACTACAAACGATAAGGAAATTGCAGAGAAAGCAAAAATGATTCGGGCTCATGGCTCAAAAGTCCGATATCTGCATGAAATGCTGGGTTTCAACCTGCGCATGACTGATATTGCAGCTGCAATCGGACTTGTACAGCTTGGAAAGCTGGATGGATTTACTGCAACCAGGCAAAAAAATGCAGAGATTCTCTCAGCAGGGTTAAAAAGCATATCAGAAATTGCACCTCCAGTGATAAGAGCCGACGACACCCATGTGTTCCACCAGTATACAGTTAGAGCACAAAAGAGAGATCAACTGGCAGCTTTCCTGAAAGAGAAGGAAATCGGAACGGGAATCTATTATCCGATAACTATTCACAAGCAACCTGTCTATAGAGAACTTGGATACAAAGATTCCCTGCCTGTCTCGGAAAAGGCAGCAGAAGAAGTTATTTCTTTCCCTGTACATCCTGCATTATCCAGAACCGATTTGCAGGAAATAATTGAAGCGACCAAAGAATTTTATGCAAAGGATTGATTAGTTTTCCAGTCACTGCATTCTCAAAACCAGGAAGTGAGACTTTTGATTAAAGTAGGAGTAATAGGTACAGGTGCTATGGGGCAGAACCACGTAAGGATTTACAGTGAAATGAATGACGTGGAGCTTGCCGGAATCTCGGATGTAGACCAGAAGCGTGTTGAAGCAATGGCTACGCAATTCAAGACAAAAGCCTTTACAGATTATAAGAAAATGTTAGCCGAAGGGCTTGATGCAGTAAGTGTGGTTGTGCCCACCAAATTGCATAAGCAGGTAGTACTTGATGCTCTTGAGGCAGGCGTACATGTCCTTGTAGAAAAGCCGATTGCAGATACGACTGAAAACGCGGACCTGATGATAGCAGCTGCAAATAAAGCGGGAAAAATCCTTATGGTTGGGCACATTGAGCGCTTTAATCCAGCAGTTATAAAACTCAAAGAGATTATAGATTCAGGCATTTTGGGAAAGATAGTCTCAATTTCAACCAAACGAGTGGGGCCCTATAACCCAAGAATAAGAGATGTGGGAGTAATCCTGGATATTGGCGTCCATGATATAGATGTGATCTCATATCTTTACGGCAAGAAAATAAATAGTGTTTATGCAATTGCAGGTGCCGATATTCACTCATTTGAAGATCACGCCTCAATTATCCTGCGTATGGACCATAATTTTGCAGGAGTTGTGGAAACAAACTGGCTGACTCCGCACAAGATAAGGCAGTTAACAGCGATAGGAGTTAAGGGAGTTGCTTATTTGGACTATATTAATCAGACAGTACAGCTCCATGATAACGAATGGATAAGAAAAGCCAAAGTAGAACATAGCGAACCCCTGAAAAATGAACTCACCTATTTTATAGAGTGTGCTAAAAAGGGTACAAAACCTAGTCCCTGCGGAGAAGACGGAAAACACGCCCTTGAAGTAGCAATGGCAGCTATAAAATCCTATCAGGAAGAAAGATTAATTGAAGTAGGACAATAAGTCGGAAAAAACTCTGAAAAAGTAAAGTCTCGAAAACTTTTGAAAATGAAAATGGTTTGGGAAGATTTGAAAAAACAATTTAGTAAGTGATAAACATGAGTAAATTAGAAAAACTTTTCAAGGAAAGAGGTCCGATCAAAAAAATTGGAGTAATTGGAATGGGCTATGTAGGTATTCCTTCAGCGGTTCTTTTCGCAGATGCTCCATGTTTCAATAAAGTCCTTGGCTTCCAGCGCAATTCAAAAAGTTCAAGTTACAAGATTGGTATGCTCAACCGTGGAGAAAGCCCTCTTAAAGGAGAAGAGCCCGGTCTAGAAGACCTTATTAATAAAGTTGTAAAAGCTGGCAAGTTTGAGTGTACTCCCGAGTTCTCAAGGATATCAGAACTTGATGCTGTCACGCTTGCAATCCAAACTCCTTTTGCAAATCCTAAAGATTTGGAACCTGACTTTTCCGCACTCATTGAAGGTATAAGAAATGTAGGAAAATACCTGAAACCAGGAATGCTCGTAGTTCTTGAGTCCACAATTACTCCTGGCACAACCGAAGGTATGGCAAAACAGATTCTTGAGGAAGAATCAGGCCTGAAAGCCGGAGAAGACTTTGCCCTTGCCCATGCTCCTGAAAGAGTAATGGTAGGCAGACTTTTAAAGAATATTAGAGAACATGATAGAATCGTGGGCGGCATAAATGAAGCAAGTACCAGGCGGGCTATCGAGCTCTATTCTCCTGTATTGACTGTGGGGAAAGTAATTCCTATGAGTGCAACTGCAGCTGAGGTAACGAAAACTGCAGAAAATACTTTCCGCGACCTACAGATTGCAGCAATTAACCAGCTTGCCCTTTACTGTGAAGCCATGGGCATAAACGTGTACGATGTAAGGACTGGAGTAGACAGTCTAAAAGGAGAAGGTATTACAAGAGCTATACTCTGGCCAGGAGCAGGCGTTGGAGGTCACTGCCTTACCAAAGATACATACCACTTGGAAAGAGGAGTTAAGATAGGTAGTGGGCAGCTTGACTATCCGGAAGGCGCAGACTCAATCTATGTGCTGGCAAGAAAAGTCAACGATTTCATGCCTGTTCATATGTACAACTTGACTGTTGTAGCCCTTAAAAGGATTGGAAAGGAGATGAAAGGCTCAAAGATTGCAATGCTCGGCTGGGCTTTTATCCGGGACTCGGATGATGCGAGGAACACACCTTCAGAACCTTACAGGGATCTCTGCCTGAAAGCAGGTGCGACAGTTACTGTGCATGACCCTTATGTTGTGAACTATCCAGGAATTGAGATTTCAGATAATCTTGAAAATGTTATCAAAGACGCGGATGCTGTAGTTATTTTTGCAGGGCATAGTGCATACTCTGATATAAAGGCTGATTGGGTAAAGAAAATTACAGGCAAAGAAAAACCAGTTATTGTAGATGGAAGAAATGTAATTGAACCGGATGAATTTATTGGTAAGGGATTTGTCTATAAGGGAATAGGAAGAGGCGATAAAAACGAACATTTATTAATGTAAACTAAAATTTATTTAAAAAAATAGTTCGGGCTTTAAAATCTGGAAAAAGGGTGAAAGATGATCGAGAAACTGAAACAAAATGAGGAACTCTGGGATCTATTTAGCAAAAAAGAAGAATACAATTTGACCTTTTCTGACCAGTACGATAGGTTTCCGTACTATTTAAGCAGCCAGAGGAATATTTTTGATCCCAGTGTTTCTAGGTTTCTGGTAGAAAACGGGTTACACCCTGAGTATCCAGACGGAAAAAAATTTGCAGTCTGCCTTACTCATGATATTGATGTGATATATCCGGAAAAGATCTACATGATCATTGGAACTGCTAAAGCCTTTGCTAAAGGAAATTTAACAGATGCTATCAAGACACCTTTTTGTAGAATTTGCAAAAAGTTTAACCCTTACTGGAACTTTAGAGAAATAATAGAGCTGGAGGCAAAATATAATGCAAAATCCAGCTTTTATTTTCTGGCCTTGAGGCCTGGAGAGAAAGACTTCAATTACGAAATTGAGGATCTCGAAGCCGAATTGAAGTTTATATCCACTCGTGGTTGGGAAGTAGGGTTGCATGGAGGGCATGAGTCTTACAGCAGTTTGGAAGATATAAAGGAAAAAAAGCAGAGAATTGAAAAAGTATTAGGTAAGGAAATTATAGGGTACAGAAATCATTATTTAAGGTTTAAAGTACCGGATACGTGGGAATTGTTAAGCAAAGCAAACTTTAAGTATGACACAACATTTGGGTATTCGGATTGTGCAGGCTTTAGAAATGGCATGTGCCATCCTTTCAGGCCATATAATATAAACACTGGAAAACAAATAGATATCATTGAGCTGCCTCTCATAGTTATGGACCGGACGTTATTAAGAAGTTACATGCGACTTGACGTTAAAAAGGCCTGGGAGCTCACAAAGAGTCTTGTTGATAAAGTTGAACAGTATAATGGTGTAATCACGATTCTATGGCACAACAATACATCCATTGATGGAGAAGGCCTTAAATACTACGAAAAATTCCTCAAATATGTTTCCGGCAAAAAAGCCTGGCTTGCAAGTGGGGAAGAAATATATAACTGGTGGTCTACCAATATTGAACCACGATATTGAAAAAACCCAGGTACGGGATCGGAATCAGTTGAGAATCACAGAGGCGCTAAGATATATTAATTTCTCTACATAAGTAAGATAACACTAATCAAAATTAACAATAAATAAATTGACAGAACTCCAGCTAACACTGATCAAGTTAACACTAAACAAATTTACACTATCAAATTCACACTA
>NZ_LZPK01000322.1:0-3604 GCF_001729375.1 Methanosarcina sp. A14
TTTACTGCGGAAAGTGCGATATATTTAAGCCGCCAAATAAGCGATATAAGCTCTTAAATAATAACTCATTTTGATATTATAAGGAAGATATAGAAAAAAGTGAGATTTGGAGTAGAGAAAGAATGTTTGTGGAGAGTGAAAAAAACGTATCCAAACTAAAAAATTTTTGGGTAGAATTTTTCGCAGATCGGAGAGACGGTGGCCACAGATCTTCAGATGAGGAATTTATTTTCATGGAAGCAAAGGAAAAACTGTTCCATCTTGATGGGGGCAAAACCCTGCTTGACTTTGGATGCGGTGCAGGCGAGCTCCTGGTTTACTATGCGCCGGAATATGAACAGCTCGTAGGAGTTGATTTTTCCGAATCCATGCTTGATGAAGCAAGCAAAAAAATCAAGGAAAGAAAATATGATAATATATCGTTAATTCAGGCTGATGATAAAACTGTCTGGGACAAACTGGAATGTTCTTTTGATCGAATAACTGCAGCTGGAGTGATTCAGTTTTTTACATTGCAAGAACTTGATAGCTTTATCTCTAATGCATCAAATTACCTTAATAAAGGGGGTAAAATAGTGCTGTTTGACATACTTGACCCCCGTTTATATCCATTATGGAAAATGGGGCTATTCTCACAAGATGCTGACCTCTGGAAAATTTTACGCAAAATAGGTTTTGAGTTTAAAGTTATGTTATCTGCAAGCTTGAGTAATCGACCAAGAGATATTCTTGGGTTTGCCCACAACCCCTATGCAGTTAAAAAAATAGCAGATAGATATGGTTTTGAAACTATCTTTGTAAAATCAATGTATTATGAGTACAAGTATCATGCAATAATATCCCGAACTTCAGAGGCCCAGAAGGTTTAAGAATCAAATTTGTGCTGGCGCAATCCGCTTCAAGCAATAGTGTATGTCCATGAAATCTCTCTGAATTCCTTTATATGCTCTATTCCATTATGCTCTATTCCATATTATAAACATTCAATGTATACTCGAAAGGGCGCGAATTTAAGTGCAGTATTGTTTACTCTTTTGATAGCAAACTCCGATAGACAGTACAGATAGGTAGGGGCTTCAAAGCTCAACTATGTAAGTTCCTTGCGTAAGACACTGGAGGAGCATAAAATACTTTTTAACTTTTTATATTTTTATGATAATGTGCTTAAAAAGATGATCTTTAAGGGATATTTTTTCTACCTATTTTGACTGCATTCTGTCAAAAAAGCTGTGTCAGTACTGTGAAGAGAATTCTGAATTCAGAAAATGAGAATAAAATGAAAAATAAGTTATCTTGAGCGAAGTGAAAAGAACCGCGTAATCTTGAGGTGCAATTCGGGGAGTGGAGCGAAAAAGATGCGTATTGTTGCAATTATATTGCAATCTCAGAAAATCACGTATAAAAAGTAAAAAAGAAGACTATAGGCGTCAACCGATAGATGATACAAAAAGATGCATTGATCGGGAAGTTGCAAATAACCTTTATCTGCAACTCCTGATCATTGATATACTTCAGTGATATACTTCAGTGATATACTTCAGTGATATACTTCAGTGATATACTTCAGTGATATACTTCAGTGCTTAAATTACTTAGTCCAAATTACTTAGTCCAAATTACTTAGTCCAAATTTCTTATTCAATGTAGTACGTAACCTGTACTGACATTGAGACGGTAGACTCGCCTGGCTGAATTGGGGTGGACTCTGCTCCCTTTGCTGTTGTTGCCATATCGTATTCGTAAATTGCTCTGGAACCACTGTTGTCACTTACAGATGAAGTTTGCACGCCGGTTATCTTAGTTCCCAGGCTCTTAGCAAGCGTAGTGGCTTTAGAGGATGCATCTGCTACGGCTTCATTCATCAGGTCTTCACGAAGCTGTTTTTGTTTATCATCGGATACCGAGAATGAAATGCTTCCAATATCATTAGCTCCAGCGGCCGTGGACCTGTCAATGATCTCACTCAGGTTGTCAAGATTTTGGGTTGTGACCTGCACACTATTGGATGCAGAGTAACCTTTAATTGTTTGCGTATCATTTGCATCATAGTTGTATACCGGGGATACGGAAACATAAGATGTCTGTATTTCCTTGTCCTGCAATCCCGTTGCTTTGAGTTCTGCTATTACAGCGTTCATAAGGGCTGCGTTTTTATCTGTCGCTTCCTTTGCAGTTTCAGATTGAACTACAACACCAATGTTCAGTGTTGCCGTGTCAGGGATAACTTTCTGTTCAGCATATCCACTAATGGAAATCGTATTTTCCGTATTATTTTCGGACCCACTCTGTGAAATGGCATATATCGTTGCTGACATCAGCGCCAGAACAACTGATAGTGCAATGATAACGTAATAAAGCTTATTGTTTTTATTTTCCTGTGGCATTTTCACATACTCCTTTTTCAATCTTTGTTAACTGTGATTCAGCCAGTTTTAGCAAGTCATAAATGTACCCCTACATATTAAAGAATTACTTAAACTTCAACTACAGTCGCAGTTATGGCAGTCACACGATATTGAAAGAAAAATAGGTATACAGTAATGGAAAGAAGAGGGGTTGAAAAATAAGAATTCGAGATTTCCCGGCATCAACCGGCAGGTCATATTCAAAGGATTGTAACCATTTTCAAAATAAAATGATTTTTAATTCTAACTTCAGCACTAAATTTTGGTATCGTATCCACAGGAAAATAAAACGAAAAAAAAGTGAGAGCTTTAATCACTCCCACATTAGCTGTTTGTTTTGCACTATCCTTTAAAGAATACGTGAGAACAGACTGAACTTACTTTCTTGCTTTGACCTTCTCAAAGAGCTGTTTTAAGGTGTCCTCATTGCTCTTCGTGAACTCGAAAGGCGAGCTTGTAAAGGGTTCGAAGTGAACTGGCACATCGTCGAGCCTGTAGAAGGTCCCGTCACATTCCATAGCGTCAATGACTCCCGGAAGTACAATATCCGAAGCAGCTACGGTGGGGCAGGGAGCGATATCCACGCAGATCATAGGCATCTCAGCGAGTAAAGAAGCGCAATCTGCAGGGATGTGGCAGACAAGGTCAGCACACATTACAAGAGCTGCATCCACGTCCTTTTCTCGAAGCAAATCTACGGTTGTAAACTCTCCAGGATTATAACGCGGGTGTCCACGCATGAAGTCAAGTCCGAAGGGGTAGCCGTACATGTAGGCAGCGACCTGGTTAAAGCCTGCCACATTGCAGTGACCACGTAGAGCTCCAAGGGTGAACTTTGTGAAATTGTTCAGTTCTTTTACCAGGTTCATTGCAATTTCGGCATTTCTGTGTTTTCCGATGGATGAGGAAAGCCCGAGTCCCACTGAGATAGCTCCGAAGGTGCAGTTCTTCATCATATCGAGCATTTCTTCCATAACAGGGATAGGGACTCCTGTGATTTCTTCTACTGAAGGATGGGGAGTTTTTCCGTGAAGCAAGGTCATAAGTGCACTGATCAGTTCGTAATCCGAACCGGGTTTGAGCTGTACGTGCAGGTCGGATGCTTCAGCAGTTGGAGTTCTTCTCGGGTCTACAGTGATAACTGTCCTGTCAAAACGTCCGCGTTTTGTCCAGTAACCTCTCGGGAAAACTGCGTACCT
>NZ_LZPK01000323.1:0-2292 GCF_001729375.1 Methanosarcina sp. A14
GTACCATGGAAGGTATTTTTATGAAGTACTCAACTATGATAGGCTTGAAACCATCTCCGAGAAATGTCAGAGCCATAATAAATAGATAGACTTTAACAGCTCTCATTATGACATCTTTCAAAGTCTCGCTATAATCTTCAGCTTTTGTCTGGACATTCATATCAACTTTTCCAAGGAAAAACATTCCAATAATACCTAAAACAAAGATGCCTGAAATGATATATTTACTCAGCATGTTAAATAAGAAATAGAAATCAGCATGGTAAGGCGCACCGGAAAGTTTTGAGATAGCGATCGTCGAAAGAGGTTCACCAAGGGGAGTAAGAGCAGCGCCAAGACCGATTGAGAAACATGCAATAACTGTCAGGTCGATCTTGGATTTTCGTGAGATAGGCAGTGCATTAACCACCTCAACAAGAATGATCGCAGCAAGAATGGCTGACATTACACTGGAAAATAGACCAAGCACAACAATAAGAACAAAAGCCATAACTTTAAGAGAAAGCGCTGCGGCTACTTTCCGGATTGCGTTTTGAATCGGCTCATGCCATTTATAGATAATCAAACCGACAACAAGCACTATCTGGAATATACCTATTGGAATACCGCCAATATTTAAAGCATTAAGCGGCGAAGTCAATGCTTCTTCAATTATTTCCATTCTCCAGCCTGTTTCTGTACCTGGAATTGTGACAAAACCCGAGATGGTCATTGCCCCTATTCCACAGATAAAAAGGAATACCTCCAGATTTTCCTCGATAACTCTTATTTTAAAAGGGCCGAACAATACGGCAATAAATATTACAAGAAACCCAGCTAAAATTCCTGGTTCAAGAGCCATTACTTTATTCCTCCTTTAATATTGTTTAACCACAAAGTCTGAATAACCTACTAATTTAGACCACAAAGTCTGAATAACCTGCTGTTAAACAGCGTTAGAGCCTAGAATGTTTTAGTCTTATAAAGACTTGCTCTATTTATTCTTTGGTAATATATTAGTCTTTAATATTCAATTTAATTTTTATATTTTTTACAAATAAAGTTTATTTACTTTTTAAAATGTACTTTACCAATAATGAATTTTTATTATATACAGAACTCCCTTTCGGTCCAAAATTCGGAGAAATCATATAGCTTCGAACTGTTTCATCTGTCAAGTAAACATATTAAACTGTTTTATATATAAAAGTAGACATTAAGTACAAAAATTTTAGTTCAAATTGAACCATAACCCATGATTTTCAATAATAACACAGATGTAGAATTTATTTACCTATTTGTCCCATAATATTTCTTAAGGATATAAAATGAATATTTAAACTGCTGCCAAGTTGAGAAAATATATGGTATTTTTGTGCATATATATGGAAAGATAGGAGAAAATGCAAAACAATGTATATTTTTTAACATATTCTTAGAATTAAAGATTCTGGTCATTTTTTCACGCTTTGCAACAGATTTCAAGTTCACACCCTTAGAGCTATTTCAGATTTCTGACTAGGAGCAAAAGCTTGTTCTTTGTTTTTTGTAATTAGGCAGCTTTTAGCTGGATAGTGAATTGCGTAGGTTTCTTAGAAAGAAGAATAAGTCCTATTATTTAAGAGAAAAAAGCGATTAAAGACTGAATACTTATTCCAAGAAAAATATAAAGAACTCAAGTTGAACACTGTAATAAAACTAAAAACAAAAAATTAGAAATCAGATATTTATGCCTGATCACGAGAATAGAAAAGTTGTAATTAAAACAGCACTGGAGAGCCGAATATAATAGTATATTCTTCAAATTCAAGGAGAGATTTCAATTAAAAATATGAGAACTCTGACAGATTTAAGAAGTTAAATCGATTCTTTTATGTGTTTTTCAATTACGTTTAATACCAACTACATAAGGGGACACCAAATTCTCAAATATCCAGAAAATCCTTGAAATTCGTTCCCATAGAATTTGAAGAGAAAGCTGTAAGATATAGTTTATACTTTTTTAAAAGTTGAATTCAGTTTCAAAACCCAATTGTTTAACACATACTTTCTTCACTGGATCCTGAAACTGAATTATAGTTATACTCATGAGCAATTTTTGAACTTAAACTCCAAGCACAAAGATGACGACAAAAAAGATAGCCATCGTGACAAGTCCCATTGGAATTCCAAGTCTTGCCCATTCTTTACTGGTTATACCAAGTTTACCTGCAGAGATGATGTTCGGGATATTTCCTGGAATCAGCATTCCACCTGCAACTAAAAGTCCCATAAGGATGCATTTAATCTGAATTTCACTCATAGCAGGTCCGA
>NZ_LZPK01000324.1:0-2767 GCF_001729375.1 Methanosarcina sp. A14
TTTCGTTTCTATTTTCCTTTTTGCCGTTTATTCATATCTCAGTGCATCTACTGGTTTTAACTTTGAAGCCCTGTAAGCAGGGACCACTCCTGAGATAACTCCTATTAAAATTGCCAGGCCAAGCCCCAGAGCCATAAGATCTGGAGCAAAGTACATGCTTGAGCTCCCTCCTCCTCCCATCATCTGCAGGCCCAGCATAGGGAAGAGAGTTGAAATAAAAGCTCCTAACATATCTCCAAGGATACCACCAACAAGACCCACCATTGCGGAATTAAAGAGGAAAATCATGAGGATATCCCTATTTTTTGCCCCAATGGCTTTCATAGTCCCTATTTCCTTTGTCTTTTCCAGGACAGAGGTAAACATGGTATTGGCAATCCCGACAGCTCCCACAAGCAGTGACACAGCTGCAATGGCACTAAGGAAAAGCGTCATTGAACTCGTCATTTCAGTTACAGACTCTGCCATAGATTTAGAAGCTGAAACCGAAAAGTCTCTATCATCATCACTGACAATGTGCCTTGAGATCATGAGCTTATCCACAATATCTTCTGTCAGGCTGTCTACTGCATCTTCGTTCTTAGCTTTTATAGAAATGGAATCATAAACACCATTTTCTGCATCATCGATCAGGGTTACTGCTCCATCGATAGGCATGTAAATACTTCTGTCACCTTCACCTTCTTCTGACAGAATCCCAACAACACGCACTGCTTTACCATTTATAGTTATTACCTGGTTAACTCCGATGTCCTGATCATAAATTCCACTTGCAACGCCACTTCCGATGACTGCGACATACTTGTCAGATGGCTCGAGTAATCTTCCGGACTGTGTCGTTAAAGTGGTCATATATTGCCAGACCTGTGGGTCTACACCTGTGATTGAAAGGGTTGCATTTTGCGCTGCATATATCACTGGCACACTGCCGCTAATCTCTCCTTCTATATATGATATATTATTCAACCCTTGAAGTGCCGCAATATCCGTATCAGTTAATTCAACATCTGTTGTCGTACCTCCCATTCCTCCGGGCCCAGGCATATTCGAGGATGCTTTGGTATAACCCGGACTTATTGTAATTTTTGTCAGATCCATCTCGGAAAGCTTGCTCTGAACCTGCTCTTGCATGGCGTCCCCGAGGGAGAGGATGCCGACAACAGATCCGATCCCTATAACTATCCCGATAATGGTCAGCCAGCTTCGGAGCTTACTGTGTACAAGCATGTTCAGACCCATCTTCAGGTAGGTTGATTGTCTCATCTTGCATCCTTCCATTTGCTAATGATACTGTTTTTCAGACCTTCTGGTCTTCAGGCTTTTTGTACCCGGCTTTTTTTGCTTTCATTGCCTGTATCTTTTCGTGTATCTTCCTGCGATAAACGAATGCTCCACCTGCAATGATGAGCAGTCCGATGTATGGCAGGTACGAACTAATTCCAGAGCTGCGACCTGGGCCTCCCGGACCTGCTGAAGTCATATTTCCTGAGGATGTAGTTTCGATATTTACTTCTTTAGTAACAGTTTCCCTTTCCCCTTTTGCATCCGTATACTCAATCTGGACCTTCAGTGGATTGGAGGAACTCATAGAGTTTGAGCTTGCGCCGTTAGCACTATCTTGTGAAGAATCTGGAGGTGTTTCTGGGCTATTTTCGGTTGTATTTCCTCCTGCACCACCCTGTGAATTCGAAACATCAAATGAAGCAATTGTGTAATCTCCTTTCTCCAGATTTCCTACAATTGTTGACGAACTTCCTGAAACTTTGTATCCATCTTGATCTGGAATAGATACTTTCACAGCATACGCTATGTTATTACCCACATTTGCAACTGAAAGGGAAGTCTCTCCAGCGCTACTTTCCGAGAATGAAACATCGAAATCCGTTGTTCCTCCTACAAAAAGTCCTGCTGTGGTCTGGATATTTTTAGAGTTAGAGTTAGCATCTTCATACGAAAGATTCACATTCAAGGTATAAAGCCCAGGATCGGCATTCACATCGGCCATTACCGAGTAAGAGACGGTTACTGATTGACCTGCTTCCAGATTCTTGATGTGTTTTGTGTTATCAGAGTATACAGGCAAAACCACGCCTTTAGGATCAGTCCAGGAGAAAACCAGGTTTTTCAAGGGAGAAGTCCCTGTATTTGTAACAATAAACTCAAGAGGCTCTTCTTTAGCTATGTCGATATCAGCCTTACTTACGGTCACAACCTGAGCATATTCTTTACCCTGAACCTCTAATTGAATTGTTTGTTTAGTGGTAATCGTGTTTGACGAGGATCCGCTCTTATAAGTAGTGACTATGTCAAGATCATACGTGCCTTCAGATGCATTGGAATCGGTCATGAGTTTGAATTTAAGAACTCCAGCATCATCCTCGTCTTGTCGTGCATTTAGATAAGAGATACTCTTTTCAAGGTCTTCTCCGGAAATTTTACTGAAAGGGTATTCCGGATTGAGTGTAACCTTTATATCCTTGAGGTCATCGTTTCCTATGTTCTGCACGCTGAGGGTAAGTTCAACAGGTTCCCCAGGCCGGGCAGTGTCAGGGTTTTGATTAGTTACATTTACCTGCACAGCGGCAGAGTTTATATTGCCGTTTGATGCTCCCAGTGCTGTGCCTGCCCCCAGGCATAGGAACGTTGAAAGCAGTAGTAAAAATGTTAACAAAGAGATTTTTTTCATTTTAATTCCTCACTCCAGATCGGGTTCATTTTTCGTACTTGGTTCGTTTTTCGTACTTGGCTCATTTTCTATACTTTGTTC
>NZ_LZPK01000325.1:0-5074 GCF_001729375.1 Methanosarcina sp. A14
ATTAGTTAGTGTTTATTAGTCAGCTTTTAGTTAGCACTTAGCCATTATTTAAAATTACTCAGTTACCATTTAGTTGTATTTCATCTAAATTCATCTTAATCTTCAAAGTTACTCATTTATTCAGTTATTTTTCATAGTTGCGCCTGGACAGGGATACAAGACCTTTTGCAACTCCCAATCCGATAATTCCTATCAACACTGCGGTTAAGATAACCATAAGCAGGTTTTCCTCATCAGCAAATTTGAACATGAAGTAAAATAAAATAATATCTATTACTGCTCCAATGCCCACCAAAGCTATTGCCGGGCCTCCTAAAACTTTCCCAGTATCCCTGCCCATTTTCCGATCCATCCCGAAGTAATTATCATCAAATTAAGGTTTAAGGTTTATAAATATCTGTATTAAATAATTATAGATTAAGGTTCAAAGCTTATAAAATATCTGTATTAAATAATTATTTAATTGATTTTTAATAAAGATGAACTCTTTTAGTAAACTTTTTTGTAACAGGAACCGGAGGTGTGAACTCATGGATAAAGTAAACCTATAGCTAAGCGTAATGGTTCCTGAGATTTATCAGAGAATTGAAGTAATTGCATATAAATCTTAGGAAATTACAATCATTCAGGTTCGCATAGACAGGAAGCTTCAGACTCTGAGAATAGGTTATCTAAAAACAGAAAAGTAAACGAATACGGCGGAATTTTTTAGTATAGCAGCATAGAGTTATTTTCAGTACGACAGCATGAAATTATGAATATGGCGGTAGGCATCGATTTTAGAGCTTTATCAGTAAACAGATAAAATATTCAGCAAATTATTAATTTACAGTAACTAAGTTACTAGTTCTCAACAGAGATGTGTATTTTCCGGAAGTCGTCCCAAGAAGCCAAATTCGTTAAAAAATTAAAATTAGAGAAATTCGAGGCATAAAGATACGTAATACTCCCTTGCGATTCTCTTTAGCCAATCCGGCACAATGCAATATCTGTCAACTATGAGCTCATTCAGGTAGTACAGAGACTCCTCGGTTTTACAGTCACAGAGTCGCCTTACGGCCGTTCTTCTTCCCCACGCAGATCTTTCATCATCCAAAGCTTCAAGGTAAAGCTGATATTCCCTACTGTTTTCCATTACATTAAAAATATCTGCCAATCAATATAAATATTTGTATTGAGCTT
Source organism: Methanosarcina sp. A14 (assembly GCF_001729375.1). Taxonomy (NCBI): domain Archaea; kingdom Methanobacteriati; phylum Methanobacteriota; class Methanomicrobia; order Methanosarcinales; family Methanosarcinaceae; genus Methanosarcina; species Methanosarcina sp. A14. The sequence goes on from NZ_LZPK01000325.1 coordinate 1,183, forward strand.
CAATTTAAAATACCTCCTGAATTAAAATATGTTATAGATGTACCTATAGGAACCTTTTCCTGTAGATTATTTCAGAGATTAAAGGATTAATAAGTCAAAAGAGAAAGATAAATTAAAAAGTAACTAAAATGCAACCGAAAAATTAGCAGAGAACAAACGAAATATAAAACATTTATAACATATTTTACACAGTATCAGACTATTGATCGAATCAATATCTAAAAAAGATCGCAAGGATCTCGTGTTGAAAATATAAAAGATTACTTAAAGTTATACAGAATCGAAAATACAGAATAGGAAAATAGGAAAATAGAATTCTCATACAGTGATCAGCTGATGAGAATTCTGCACAAGGTTTTTGTTCGCTCTTGTTCGCTATGCTTTGGTATGTAAACATCAGCTAAAAACGATATATAATTAACTGGAATTAATTTTTAAATTCAAAGGGATATTGGTTGACGTTGAAATGTTTAATGAGAATGATTATTTTAACAGCGTTACCATTTTTTACTGGATTATATAATTTTTAGAAATAATTCAATAATGGCAAATGTAGAAGAGGAAAACCTATCTGTACTTTATTATTGTCTTTAATCAGTATCTAGTTTCACTTCTAGTTTCACTTATCCATACTGTGGAACTACCTGCTTAAAATACTTGTATAAAATAGTGATTACGTTATTGAAAGTATTCTAGTACTGCGATTCCTAAGTAGGTTCATAAAAATTGAATTTTGAATAGATCCAATGATCATAGATTTTTCTAGGAAATAAGGAATCGATTTTGGAATCAAAACACTAGATGGCAATTGTTCTAAAGATTCCAGGGTTGATTCCGGTAAATGTCATTTCAATGTTATATAATAGAAAGATATCTGAGGAAAAAGTAGTTTTTCAGGTTTAGCTAAAAAGGTAAAAGCCTAAAGTTCGGCCAGTTTTTTAAAGCAGAGAAACAAAACCTGTAGTGAATCCGAAAGTATTTATTCTTTAGTTGAAGTATAAGAAAAGAAATATTAAAAATAAACAAGTTTACTTGACTTTCATCCTCGGGAGAAAAATAACAGCCGATTTATAAGAATTATAAAAGTAAGTTTAAAATAAGTGTTCGAGCAGAAGGTGTGGTAAAAATGGAAAAGAACAGCGTCTTGATCCTGGGAACTGCCTCCCATGTTGGAAAAAGTTCCGTCGTGACTGCCATATGCAGAATCCTTTCAAGAGAATACAGGGTTGCCCCCTTCAAGGCTCAGAACATGAGCCTGAATTCCTGGATTACAAAGGACGGAAAGGAAATCGGAATTGCTCAGGCAATCCAGGCAAAAGCCGCAGGCACTGAGCCCACTGCCGATATGAATCCCGTTCTTCTAAAACCCAAAGGAGACTGCGTTTCCCAGATAATCCTGCTGGGAGAACCTTACGCCGACAGGAGCGCAGGTCAGTACTACGAGTCAATTGCAGAAATGAATGAAGTCCTTGAAGGAGCTCTCAAAAGGCTCTGCAAAGAACATGATATTATTGTCATGGAAGGAGCTGGAGGGGCCGCCGAGATTAACCTCTACGAAAGGGATATTGTAAATATCGGCACTGCAAGGCTCACACAGGCTCCCATAATCCTTGTTGGAGACATAGAGAGAGGAGGCGTTTTTGCAAGCCTCTACGGCACAGTTGCACTTCTTCCAGAAGATGTGCGGAAAAATGTCAAGGGATTTATTATAAACAAATTCAGAGGCGACCTGGAAATCCTGAAGCCAGGTCTGAAACAGCTTGAAGAAAAGACCGGCATTCCGGTACTTGGAGTACTTCCTTATTTCAAGCTTAACATTCCTTCCGAGGACTCGGTTTCACTTGAGGATAAAGAAGCCGAAAAAAACGAAAACGAACTCGAGATCGCAGTCATCCGCCTGCCAAGAATCTCAAACTTTACGGACTTCGAGCCCTTGGAAAGATCTGCAAAAATTCGCTATGTGGAACTTGACGAAGAACTCGGAACTCCAGATGCGATCATGATTCCGGGCACAAAGAATACGGTTAACGATCTGCTCGACCTTAAGGCAAGCGGTATGGCCGAGAAAATCCAGGCATTTAAGGGAAAAATCCCGATTTTCGGGATCTGCGGCGGCTACCAGATGCTCGGTAAGACAATTTATGATTCCGGAGTTGAAAACGGAGTCGAAGCCGAATTCGAAGGTTTGGGGCTTCTGAATATAGGGACAAAGTTCGGAGAATACAAAAAGAGAACAATCCAGGTCACGAAAAAGGTGAATGCTTACGGCCCGATACTTGCTCCAATAGACGGAGAGGAAATAAAAGGATATGAAATCCATATGGGCATAACCGACTCTTGCCGTAACATCTTTGGAAATGACGGTGCAATCGATGAAACAGGCCTGGTAATTGGAACTTACCTGCATGGGCTCTTCGACAATAAAAATATAAGAGACGCCCTTATGCAATACCTCTACGAGAAAAAAGGACTTGAGTACATCCCTGAAAACACCATGACTGAAAGTGATGCCTACGAAGAACTTGCAAATGTAGTCGAGCAGAACCTTGATATGGAAAAACTCTACGAAATAATAGGGATATAAAATATAAATATATGAGAATTGCAGGCATCAGAACCTTCAGGTGTACAAGGCAGAGCACCTGATTAAACTTTTTTTAGAAAAGGTATTGCGCGAAAAAAAAGTGCTGAGCGTAAAAAAAGAACTTGAGCGGTTTCAGGAGCATATTGAGAATATTCGGAACTAAAAACCTGAAATGTTTGGGGACAAAGTATAGTATTCGCGGAGGGTATAACCGGCCTCCAGAAACCACTCAATAATAAATGGTTTACTACCAGTTATTTATGTATTGTGAATTTGTTCTATTATAGTTTCGAATTTAAATATTTATGCTAAATTTCCCTTACTTCTAAACAGGAAAGAATACCTGTGCTCTACTTTTTTCGTTATTTTCCAGTTTCAATAGTTCTAACTAACTATACTACAGACCATCGTGTAAGTGAATTTCCCATTCGGATTTTACTGCCACGAAAAAGAAGTAAATCGCAGGAAAAATAACTCCATCTTTCCTATATTCGCCGCTTCTTACCGGCGATAGCTCTGGCTTTAATCTGCTACGATCTTTGTAGCGACCAGAGACATCAACGACGCTAATAACCTTAACTCTAAAAATTAGTCTGCTTCCCGATTAGTCCACTTCCCGGGCGGAAAGCAATATTATGCCTAAAATTACTTCCTCAGCGCAACCGTTGAACCGCAACCGTTATGCTTTTTGATCAAACCTGAAAAGGTTGAGGATAAGGCTTTCAAAATCAAAGTTGCGCTGGCGCCCTCCCGCTGCAAGCAACGGGATATGTTCGCGTCCCCACTTCAAATTCCGTTAAAGGAGACAATAACCTTAAACAATTTTATTCGTTATCGGTTAAGATACTATCTGTTAGAAACGTGTTACTATTGTCATGTTTTTATGTAAACCTGTAAAGTAAATCAAGATGCGTAGATAATTATAGATCATGTTATGGTTAATTGATTCCTTAACCGAAGACGCATGATGTAAGCCTTCAAACCATAACAGAGGAAGTAACAAAGGCAGATAACATATTTATGACTATTGTTCAGACAGTGAAGAAACTGGAAGTAAGTGCATATCAGTACATATGAGATAGAGTCGGAGGTACATTTGAGATACCATCTCTGGCTCAAATCATCAGAGAAAAAAGCTTAGTGAGTGGAAATTGAGGGATTTCTACTCAATTTGAAGAGGATACTATTTTTTTATTGTTTTTCAAGTTTGGCGATATTACAAGTTTTGAGATAGCATTTAAATTTAATAAACTATATATTTTTTAAATTAAAGAAGATACCCTAGCTTGCGAGTGGGCAAACAAGCGA
>NZ_LZPK01000326.1:0-3859 GCF_001729375.1 Methanosarcina sp. A14
CTCGGGAAAACTGCGTACCTTGACATCTGTCTCGGCATGGATTCAAGAGGATTAGTTCCCCAGTAAACTAGGAGATCAGCCCTGTTTTTCTTCTGACCTTCAGTTGCACCGACTTTTCCGGATTCCTGAATTCCCATAGCTGTTGGCCCGTGACAGATAGTGGCATTGGAATCAACAATTGCACCAAGGTATTCCCCTAGCTTGAGCCCTATTTCATGTGCCTCAGAAGAGGTTTCACTACCCATGAAAAGCAGGGGACGCTTTGCTGAAACAAGAATATCGGCTGCTCTTTCAAGAGCTTCGTCCCAGGCAGAAGGTGTCAGTTTTCCGTCCTTCTTTATAAGGGGCTGCCTGAGACGGTGGGAACTTACAACTTCCTGAAATTTGGCATTTCCCATCTTACATGCGTTTTTAGCTTCAATCTTCCCGTCTCCGAATTCAACCTGGATATCGTCACAGGCTGCCCCACAGACCGGACAGACTATGTTTTTGTAAATCATACTCATTGACCTCCGATATAAACTTTCAATACTACATCTTCGGCGCTAAGAACCTCTTCATCAGTGGGCTCAATTATTACTGGGGCACCCTTATAGAGAGGAGAACCAGTGGAAAGAGTATCAGGATCTATGATAACATTCGACCAGATAGCCCTTGGCATAAAAACCTGCCCTGGCTGGACTGCATCCGTACATTTGGTATAAACTACAATCGAATGTTTCCCATTATGGCTTGTTACTTTCACTTTCTCAGGGGCGCATAGTGATGAAAAATCTACAGGAGATATCCAGCACGAGGCACATTCCATAGTGTACTCGTCTGTGAATTTGTCCCCACCTTTGGCAAGCCTGCCTTCATTAATCGTACTTCCGCTAATGAGTAATACTTCCATGATTCTCACCTCATAGCTCCGGGTTTGTGTCTGCAACCACGTAAAGCGTTCCTTTTGCCCGCTTGTTAATTGCATAGTCCCCTGTGAATTTCTTGAATTCCCCTATTAACTCAACCTCTCCGGATGTAACGCTATTTTCCATGGATACAAATTCGAAACCTGGGGAGAAGCGCTCGATTTTGCCTCCTATAACTATGGTGCCTCCTGCCATTTCAGCACCTACTCCACGAAGAGCGCTGCCTTTTACGAAGATGAGACCACCGTTCTGGCGAATTCCGCAGAAGCTTTTAACATCGCCTTCGACTATAATTTCACCACCGTCCATGCCGCCTCCGAGCTGGTGACGTACAGAACCTTCAATAACGATGCGACCACCTTTCATGCCGTGCCATTTTCCTCTGTAAGCGCAGCCCACATGGTCTCCGGCATTGCCTTTTATGGTCAGGAGGCCGCCTGTCATTTCCATACCTGCCCAGGAATCGGCGTCTCCATAAACAACGATCTCTCCTCCTTTCATCTCGGTACCTACATGCATGCCAGCAGAACCTTCAATTTCGATTTTTCCTGCGCTCATGCCTTCCCCGATCCTTTTGACCCTCATTACGTCACCTTTTATGCGGATGAGTGTATCAGCTGCAGAAATGCCTGCACTGCCTGTTACTTCAAAAAAATCGGAGAGAGGATAGGTCTTTGGCCCCTGCCAGACGGACAGGTCTCCTATTTCTTCAGCACTTTTGCCTGCAAAAGAATCAGGAGTTATAACATCGGCTTCCAGTTTAATGTCAATCGCTTTTTTAGGAATAAGTATTACTTCTGCTATTTCTCCAGCACTTTCACCAGTAAATGAGCCAGGCTTTATAACTGCCTCAAGATTACTCTCAATTTCATTTTTATTAATAAGAACTCCCTCTGTCATTACCTCACCTCACAACGTTAATCTTTATGGGAGTCGGATTTTGTAGATACTTTTCTGGAGTTGGATAGTTAGCAAAGCCCAGAGTGTAGTACCTGAACCACTCCTTAACATCAGCCAGCATTTCCTTTTCCTGCTCGTCTTCTACATGTACTTCAGAATAATAAGTCCGCTTTTCAGGTACGGAAACAATATCGCCCTTCACAGATACAATTTCGCCACCCTTTACGGTGTATTCGGCCTTCCTGAAAGCCTGAAGTAGAGCTTCATAGTTGTTTGTGTCAAGCTGCTGTGGATTTATGTTATAGACTGTAACATCTCCATCAGCGCCCAATCCAAGAGAACCTTTTCTGTGAGCCATGCCAATTGTTTTAGCGGGATTTGCTCTGGTCAGAATCGCAAGGTCATAGAGGGAAAGTTCCCGGTTTATGCCTCCAAGTTCACTCCTGTCGTTTGCCCATTTGTGACATTCGCTGAAGGTCTGTTTCCTGAAAGCCTCAGACATGATCCAGGTCATAACCTCAGGATATTTCGTAAACGGACCACCATTGGGGCTGTCCGTGGTCATAATTGTCTTCCAGGGATCATTGATGAGCAGGAGACATTCAAGGCCCATTGCCCACTGGAGGCTGTGTACCGGATTGGCTTTGAAGTAAGTGAAGGGAATAACACCTGACCCACCCTCCATCTCAACGTCAGTATTAGACCATTTGTTTCCTGTAAGCTTGTACATATCCTGGATGGCAGGCCCATCTCCTGTCATAACCGTAGCTTCTCCGAAGGGAGTGCATCCACTATCGATTACTACATGATCTTTATTGTTGATGTATTCTGCAATATCTTTTACTCCGGATTCACAGTCTCTCCAGGAAGTGCCTGCAAAACTGTTAAACATCATGTGGGCGAGGTATACGGAACGGTTCCGTGAAGGGTCTATTTTGGTTTCAGCCCATTCCACATCCATGTCCTGCCTGGGCTTTACACCGTCGAGGATTTTGAGGGAATCCTTGGTAATTCCGTAGCAACCAGGATGTCCCAGGTTATTTGCATGCAGGTGAAGAGGTACAGGCATGCCGAGGAGTTCATTGACCTCGCTAAGCCCTTTTATAGTTTCTCTTGGGGTAATTTCGAAATGGATGTTGGCTTCATCAAGAGAATGTACGTTTTTACCCCAGCCCCAGTTTTCGACTCCTGCAGGGTTGACACATTTTATCCCATAGGACTTGTGAGTCTTCATCATCCAGGCCACATAAGCCGCAGCCTTTTCTATGTCCCCATCATGGAGATAGCGCATCAAAAAGAAGTTGTTTCCAAGTACCAGGTATCCTCCCATATCAAGGAGTGGAGTAGAACGCATCTCTTCATGGGTATGGCGAGCTTCAAGAGGGGGAATTGCAGCTTCAAAAACAGTTGTATAGCCCATTGCTGCGTAATCGTATCCCTGTTTGTAGACAGAGGGAACAGTGTAACCTGAGCCTGAATGGGTAAGTGAAGTTTTCTGGAGAGTTGTTTTATAATGATCTTCGGGACGCATCGACCTGCCAGCGTTAACCTTTGAACCTGCAACGTGAGAATGGGAGTCAACTCCACCAGGCATGACCGTCATACCAGAGGCATCAATAAACTTTGCATTTTTCAATTCAGCCGCAGAAAGCTCTCTTACAACTTTTCCGTCCTTGATAAAGATATCCATAATTTCCCCATTTATTTCATTGAGGGAATCAAAGACGTATCCGTTCTTAATTGCAATTGTTCCTGCCATTTATTCCACCTCTTTCTTTACAAGCCTGATTGCATCAACAGGACAGATCATGGCGCAGGCTCCATCTGCTCCACAGCGTTCCTGGTCTATGACTGAAATTCTTCCGTTTTTAACCCCTAGAAGAGCTTTTTCGTCCATGTTGTTCAGGTGCCCGGCTGCAAGTTCACAGTCAGAAAGGGCATTCACTGGACAGACTATTACACAGTTTCAACAGCCCAGGCATGCATTTTCCTCCGTTTCCAGGCAGGTGCGGAGCAAAGCTTCCGGAACAGGGACTTCAAGCAGTTTTTTT
>NZ_LZPK01000327.1:0-4548 GCF_001729375.1 Methanosarcina sp. A14
ATAAGACAGTATAAGACAGATAACGTAAGTAAGCGGGCCCGCCGCGATTCGAACACGGGTCAATGGGTATCTTCGTAATTATATTACTTCGAAGCCCATTAGGATATCCTGGCTACCCTACGAGCCCTTGATGCAGCACTATTGATAGAAGCTATCTATATTAAACTTTTCTCTCAAAATTAAGGCCGTAAGGAATATAGATCGAGATGAATAGGTCATGAGTAGGATTTGAACTTAAAATATCCTGTCTGGAAACGATCATCCTGAAAATTTAGTACAAAATGTTCAAATTAAATGAGGATGACAGAAGAGTGAATAAAAATATATAGTAAGTACGACAGAATTAGCAGTACAAACTGAGTCAAAAAAATAGATTAAATAATTCTTATGAAACGTATATAATTCTTATGAAACGTATATAATTCTCATGAAATTACTGTATAACTAATGAAAAATAATAAACGTTTCTTTAATATAAACAGCTTCTAAATCTCAGGGTCATTTAGAGACTGTTCTAAGCCTTCAAGTTAATAGTCTGATATTAATTCACAGTCCGGGAAGCTATAAGGGTAAAGTACAGAAAGAGTGAGGATTTGCAAAAATGGAAAGGGTTTCAACAGGCATAGAGGAGCTGGACAGGAAGCTGAGTGGGGGTTATCCTGCAAATAAAGTAACCCTTATAACCGGTATAGCAGGAAGCGGGAAAACAATCTTTGGAATTCATTTCATTTATAAAAACTGTCTTGAAGGCAGGAAATGTGTGATTGTCGCAACTGAGGAAAGTCCTGAAGATATTCTCTATCAGGCAAGCATGTTAGGACGCGACCTCACACCTTACTATGAGAACGGACAGCTTATTATACAAAATATCTTTGAAAGCCGTTCGGAAATAATAAGACAGACCAGATACGGGTTTAAGCCTGAAAGCCTGAATCTCGAAATCCCGAGTCTGATAGAATTAATACATGAAGGAACGGAATGCCTCGTTATTGATAACATAGGTACCTTTGCTCTCAGGATTTCCATAAAAAAGCTCAGAGACCAGTTTGATGCGCTAAACTACATGGTAAGGAAAAAAGGCTGTACAGCTCTTTTAATCATGGATGATTCCGCACACAAGATGACTTACCAGCTTGCTGAATACTCGGTCTATGGGTCTATTCACCTGTTAGTAAGGGAAAACTCGTATCTTGGAAAAATGGAGCGCTACCTGAGCATACCCAAGATGCGCAGCACCCCCATTTCCCCTGAGATGTTTATTTTTGAAATCACGTCTGAAGGGATTGTAATTCGTGAATCCAGGGGATGAAACCTTGCAGAATGAAAATATCAAACCTAAAATCCTGATCGTCGATGATGTGCCTGAGAACATAGAGCTTATAGAGGCTTACCTTTCAGTGGAGACCTATGCCCTTATTACTGCCAGCAGTGGAAAGGAGGCTATCCAGAAACTAAAGGAAGAAAAGCTCGATATGATCTTACTGGATGTTATGATGCCTGAAGTAAGCGGCTATGAGGTATGCAAAATTGTCAAAAACAACCCCGAAACTCAATTCATCCCGGTTTTGATGCTCACTGCTCTTTCTGATATTAAAGACCGAATAACAGGGATTGAAGCCGGAGCTGATGATTTCCTTACGAAACCTATTAATAGGCTTGAGCTTAAGACCCGAGTAAAATCCTTACTCAGAATAAAATGCATGCATGACCGGCTGGTAGCTGACCGCAACAGCCTTGAGATAAAAAACCAGGTACAGAGTATCCTTACTGCAATTATTCCCACTTTGCTAAGGTTTGTTTCCAATGAGGAGAAGAGGATCATAATTAACCAGATGACAGGCATGGTCGAAAAAATGCTGCTCGACACATATCACCTTGAAAACAGAGAACTGGACTTCGCTTATGCAGGAAAGGTCTGTGCCGAGATAATGAATCAGCTGGGTGGAAGCTTTTCCTCTGAAAAGGGTGAAAAAGAAAGTTCGTGGATAGTCAGGGGAACAAAGTGCCCCTGGAAAGGAGAAGAAGCCCGTAAAAATCCTATTTTATGCACCCTGACCCGAAAAATTTTTTCGGATATAACTTTGAAAGTGGACTCTGACTTCAGTGTAGAGGCACTGAAGACTATAGGGAACAGGAATAATTGTTGTGAATTCCTTATAAAGGCAGAATGAAATTCCGTTTTCACCAAAGACCTGAGATCAGTTTTTCCGTAAATTTAAGGTTAAGGGAATGACCATAACCCGAAAGTTGTCATCTCATATTTTCAGTATTTAGATTTTCTACTATTGATAGACTACTTGTACTTCTACTAGGTCCTTCATGTTTCTAATATACCCTTCATGTTTCTAATATACCCTTCATGCTTCCAATAGCTCGTTCATGCCTGTAAGATCCTTCATGTTTCTAATAGATCCTTCACCCCTCCAATGAGTCATTCATGCTTCCAATAAGTCATTCACCCCTCCAATGAGTCATTCATGCTTCCAATAGGTCATTCATGCCTGTAATAATTTTGATTCCTTCTGGGGTAATATCAAATAGAGAATACTTGACCGGAACAGCCTTATCTCGCATTTTCTCAACGTAAAGATATTTCTTTGTCTTTCCGTAGTTGAAATTCTCCTGTGAAGTGAGCCGGATTAGCCCGAAAACCATGTAGCCAGTAAGCCTGTGGGTAAGGTTATAGGAGTCCTCATCCATGACAAAAAGGCTTGTGCACCCTTTTTTTAGAAGTATAATGCTTATCGAACTGAATTCATCAGCAAATTCTCTTATGTCATGGTTTATGGCCATTACCCCTATATTGTCGATGACTATAACATCAACTTCCGAAGACATGGAGCTGAGATACTCGATTATATCAGTATCCACAGCACATAGCCCTTTTCCAAATTTAGAAGCGCTTTTGATTTTGTTCATTTTATCTTCAAAGATATTCTTTATACTGAGATGTTTACTTTCAACGAAAGGCTTGAGGTCAAGGTGGATGCTTCGGGATTGGCTGAGGATGTCTTCCGTAAGCTCTCTTGTAAGAATTAATATGCATTTCTTGCCTTGCTCGCAACTCCTGTGCAGGAAATGAATCCCGAGGATAGTTTTTCCAGAGCCTGGAGGACCCGTAACCAGAATGCTTTTCCCTTTAGGAAAGCCTCCATCCATTAGCATATCCAACCTTTCAATCCCTGTAGATAAACTTTCCATACTATCACATCTTAAACTCAGGTATGTTTCTTAGTTATTTTAAGATGGTTTTAAGTAATATAATCTTTTATGAAGAATTGTGGGAGTTGGTCTGGATCTTCAAAGGAAAAGACAATGCTGCTGGAGATAACATGACAGGTTATGTGAATGCAAATTCTATTTAATCAAAAGCTATGTTGAAAAGCAGGAAAAACGGTAAGAAAAATAGCACGTTACCAAATGAAAATAACCGATTTTCAATAAATCATTATAACCAGAGTGAGGGCGCGAACATACCCAGTTGCTTGCCGCGGGGTGCACCAGAGCAACTTTGATTCATTTTTAATCAATAAGAGTTTATCAATGAAAGTTCTTTCAATTATTTTCATTTCTTTATGTCTGTAATTAGAAAAATTCCATGTGCATTTTCTGCTTATTCTTTCTGTTTATTTTATTCATACTATTGTATGTTTATAGTATCTCGGGGCTTATATTGGCAAATATAACTCTCAATAGTGCTCTTCATGAAATTGAATTTCAGAAGTGCCATTTATTCTTTCCAGGCTTCAGCTCAATTGTCTTTTTCGAATCTCCTATATATATGGTGTATTTGCCCGCCGGCATTGAAGAAGTGTGGTAATTAAAGTTGAATTTCCCTTTTGAACTGGTTTTTAGGGTCTGAGATGCCGTAACTGTAAGTTTTACAGAAGAATCTTTACTTGGGGTACTCAGAGCGTCGCCGTCAATAAGAACTTTGTAAGTCAGAGGCGGAACATTTCTCCGAGAAACAGTTGCAATTCCTCTGGGTGCATCGGAAGACAGTTTTTTGGTAAAGAATAGTTTTGTTACGCTTACATTAAGGTTTTCTACTCCTTCACCTTTGAGTGTAAGGAGGTTATCTTCACCTCTAGGTATCTTTATTTTTTCAAGCAAATAATGGTATCTGCCCTCGGTAACCGGGAGTTCCTTTTCAAAAGAAACTTGAGCTATGAGGTCCTCTCCCGGAGAAGCCGTACCTTTAATTTTCAGAGTATCTCCCACAGTAGGATTGGAGGGAGAGATCTTCCAGTCAGTCTTAGCTGCTGACGGAGAAATAAATAGACCAAGCAAAAGAAACACCGACAGAAACCCGAGAACAAGTTTTGTTCTTTTTAATTTCACGAGCTTTATGTTGTTTACATAGTTATTAATTTTCACAAGAAACTCCTCTGTTTAAATCTAATATATTAATTAAAATACAAAACATTTTTAAATTATTTTTATTTAAATTTAATATTTAACTTTGACAAAAAATTTTTAAATATATATAAATTTTAAACAGCACGTTTTTTAATATTTAATATCAATTTATTATTAATAAGACTTTTG
>NZ_LZPK01000328.1:0-5980 GCF_001729375.1 Methanosarcina sp. A14
ATATAATATAATATAATATATTATAGTATATTATATTATAATTACATAAATAAATATTATGAAATAAAACCTGTTGGCTTGGGGTAGCATGGGAGAGAATCTGACAGGGAGAAAAGACCATAGTATAATAGTTGCTGCACTTATCTTTATGCTTCTTGCAGCAATTTTTGCAGTTATCGTTTTTAAACAAATTAACCCTGGAAAGTTTACTCTACCTTTTTATTTTCTAGTAATGGGAATGTTTTTCTTTGCTACAGCTATGGAATCAGAAAGTAAACTAGGAGAATGGCTTGCTTCTTTGAGCTGGACTCTTAACATGCTCGGCTTTGTTCTTTTTTATCAGCGCGTAACAGGAAACCTGCAAAGCTGGATCTATATGTGGCCGCTGGTTTTTCCCTCCGGAATTGGAGTGGGTCAGGTCTGCTATGGAGCGGTTAAAGCCAAAAAAGAGCCCATTGAGCGTGGGAAAGCGCTCATCAAGATGGGATTTGGACTTTTTATTCTGATCCTCGTAATCTTCAAGCTCTTTTTCAGTAAAATATTATTTTAAAGGTTAACATTTTAATCTGATTTATTTAAGACTATATGCTCGTAAAATCCTTTAATAAATGCAATTTTGCAAAATTAATCCTTTTAAGTACATTTCAGGAGATTACAATAAATCAATCCGCTCAAATAATTGAAAAACAGTTTTTCTTAACCATAAGGGAAAAAGAGATTTAAAGTGAGTAAAACAGATTTAAATTAATTAAATAAATTTAGAGAAGTAAATACCAAGAACATAAAAAATTAAACTAAAAAAATAAAAGAAGTTAGGCCAGGCTTGACTCACCTTTTCTAAACTCTGGAACCGTAAGAGAGGAAGTCGAGACCAAACTTCCGAGTTCTCTTGCGTTTTCAAGCAGCTTGGGCCTGAATGAGACTTTTAGATTATCCGTACCTGCCGCAATAACCATTTCCAGGACATCAAAGCCGAGATAGTAGAGAAGACCGGCTGTGTATTCAAAATATGGCTTGAAGGCGTCCCTGTCCGAACTGCCCTGGGAAAACACAAGGATCAGTTTTTTATTATCAAGCCTGCTTGAAAAATCAGGTTTTAAGAAGGCTATCAGGCGGTCAATTAAGAGTTTAGTCTGGGCAGTCATCTGCCACATATAAACAGGAGAGCCGAGTACAATAGTATCTGCAGTCTGGATTTCGTGGTAAAGTTCCTGCATGTCATCGTCTATTGCACAGCAACCTGATTCCTGGCATCTGAAACAGGCGTCACAACCTTTAATATTTAGAGATGATAAATTGTAAATTACTTTTTCTGCGCCTTTTTCGGCAGCTCCGTCGAGAATCGCATTTACAAGCTTTGCAGTGTTTCCATTGATATTAGGACTACCCACCAATCCAAGAATTTTAATGTTAAGACCCCCGTTGAAGAGTTTAGAAAGTTAAAAATTTAAACAGTATAACAAAAGTATAAATGATTGATAAACATAAAAAAGTATCTCTTCTTTAAAAAAATTATAAATTCATATAGAAGTTCGGAATAAAGACATAGAAAGTGCTTGATTTTGTACTTCAAGCGCTTAAGTCCTAAAATTGAAGAATAGGCATATATTTTTGGAAATTGAGCTTCAGATCAAAAGTTTGCCATAATATGAGCTTCTCTCCGAGCAGTCTTACTCTTTTTTGAGTTAGGCATACTATGATTTTGACCCTCGATTAATATTCATTCCGTATTTATATTTCTCTTAGTGTTATATTCATTAAAATACTAAACTTCAGGTGATACAATTTGAAATCGAGACTTTCTATCATTTTCTTCACTTTTGATTAATTGCAGTTAATCGCTAGCGGAATCAATGGTAAAGTTTGGTGATTCCAGAAGAGATTAAAGTCTCTAAAAATAATAATTGTATCATATATGATATCATAGACGTTATCAAAATTTTGTTTTATAAATTTCATTAAAGGGGGTAAGTAAACATGGACAAAGGACATTCAATGGGATCGCACACAATGATGCATGCTGGAGCGATGCCTGCTATTGTGGAACTTATGACTGAAATATGGGGACTTCTAACTGAAGAACAGAAAAAGAAAGTTATGATAATGAGAATGGAGATCATGACACAATGGATGGAAAATGAAGTAATTAATGAGGAAAAGATGATCGAGTTAAAGAAAAAAGCCATAGTTGATATTCGAAAGGTACAAGAAATGATGAAATAAAAAATAAATTCAACAGAATAACAATATTAAAATTTATTACAACGTCGAAATTTGTTGACGTCCAGGTATGAGAGATATTCTGTTCTCCAACTCCCTCAACTTGGTTTTCATATTTTGGGTTGTGGTGTCTATTTATAAAACATATTAATGTTAATAATACAGGTAAGTTTACAGAATCCATAACGAGAGAACGTGAGGAAGTCGACGCTTATATTCCCTGAGCTAAAACTAAGGGGTTTTACGTTTCGTCATATAAAATGTGATAAGGAGGTCGGCTATATGACTAATATAAAAGTAAATGTCAGGTGGATGGATGGCTATTATGAGTCATTTGACTGCACAGAAGTTAGATTTGGTTTAGATCTTCTATGGATGATGTTGAATGACAACAAAAACCGGCATATCCCACTTAGAAATGTACGCTGGTTTTCAGTTACGCCGGTAAGCCGCGAAATAATATGACTTATAGTTATTTTATGTTCTTAAGGCAATGTACATTAACAGTTTAGGGTTTACCGAGCGTCGTCTTTACCTATTCCTGCTTTTTTTGAAAACTTACCCGCTGAAAGGTTACCGGGAAAAGGTGTCATTGGAAAATACCTTAATGATGACATTAGGACTTACGCACTGAATGTGAAAACTCAAGCTCAATAGACGCTGCGGCTAAAGGCATATTTTAGGTAGTTGAAGGTTTAATTCTATTGAGTTTTCGTTTAAACCGCGTAAGTCCTGGTAACGTAAGCCCTGGTAACTTTTCAATATATATTACTGACTTTCATGATCGGCTCTTAACTTTTCTTTCCATTTAAAAGGGCAAAAGCTCCAAGCCCCGCAAGAATCACTGTGAGGGTGTTAAATCCGGGAATTGGAAACTCCTTCTCTTCTGTTTGTGTTTGAGGCAGTCCTTTATAGGTATTGTAATTGAAAATCGAGACTCCCAGAAAAGCCGAATCATTGGAATAATAGTCTGCCAGGCCGGTAAAAAGCTGCTGTATTGAATATTTATCCTTAAAGTCTTCTTCCACAGAGATTTCTATTATTCCTCTTGAGCCTGCACCTCTTATTTCTCCCATTTCCAGAGCAACGGCGTCAACAATGTTGGAAACGGAATTAAGCTTTTTATTTTCGCCGGGATAAGCCTTGATAATAAAGAAATCAACAAAAGGAGCGATTTCCTTGATTTGCGACGCATTATAATTAAGCGGAAGGCTTGCTGAGATGGATACGTTTTCTTTAGTCTCTTCATCGGCTGTTTCAAACAGTGTCCTGTAATCGATTGCGTTTTCCTCAGAGCTTTCCCAGGCAGAAGAGTTTACATCGATATCAATCCCATCAAAGGGAGCAAGGGATTTTTCATTATAATCAAGTACTGTGTTCAGAGTATTCTGGCAGAGGTTACCAGCTCCTTTTTTTGTGCAATTTACATCTTCCAGAAGCACGGCATGCACGGAAATCCCCTTTTCATGAGCCATTTTCACAAAACGTTCATACTGCCATACATCTTCGTTGTCTACGCTGAGGAAAATCGTGTCTATTCCTGAGGAATTCAGTTCATTTACAAGGGCAGAGAAATTGAACTCGTACGGGGAAGAAAGCCTGATTCCGGAAGTTTCGGAATTCGGTCTGGGTCCAACCGCGGTTTGAGGCTCGGAAATGTTTTCAGAGCTGTTTTTAAAGCTATATTCAAAGTTATCTTCAGAGACGTTTTCAGAGTGATTTTCAGAGTTGTTTTCAGAGATACTCTGTTCAGAGGTGCCACCTGAAGAATTTCCCAAAGAGTTTCCAGAGTGATTTTCAGAAACGCTTTCTGAAGAATTACCTTCTTTCTGAACTGAAATAATCTTCGCTGTGGGTTCTTCTCCAACAAATTTTCGAACCAGCACATAATCTACTGCCATATAGCCTGTATTCTTCGAAGAATCCTTGTAAGAAGCAGCATACAGGTAAACATGCATTGGGGAATTGGTTACGGAATCATTTGAGACGAAGTCCATTCTCGGATCACGGACACCATTTTTAAACCAGGATATCTTGCGAGTATTGTTCTCTTCATACCAGGCAAGTCCTGAGACATACCATTCTCCTTCAGGAACATTGACATCAGTAAGATCATAGAAATTCTTTTTTTGCTTCCCGTAAATTGTTTCCAGATTCACTCGACTTTCATTGGCAAGCTCGGTCTCATGCTTGATTTCATTTTTTTTGTTGTCTATCTTGTCTATGAAACCCTGTTGCAGCACAGGCCCTCTATTATCCTTACCTGTGGTGACTTTCATTCTTTTGACCACAAATATAGAATTGATCTCAAAACTTTTTTTGCTGTAGATCGTGGATGAATCATAGGCATGGACCTTGGGAGCCGAGACGTTACAGATCCCGTTTTTAACCTCGACCAGTCCTCCTCCCGCACTTTCAGCATTCCAGTCAAGTTCGTTAAGGTAATTGCCCTCAAAATCATCAAAATAGTCAAAAGTTTTTTCTCCACTGCTTACGGCTTCAGCCACAGGGTTCCCATACCTCATAAGAATCTTAGTGGTTTGATTCGCAGAAAGAGACGTAAGCCTGACCCAGATAAGAGCTTCCTCGTTTTCAGGGTCCCAGGTTTCAATCCAGTAATTGAGTGTTCGATTTTCGGAGGAGAATCGAAGGTCAGAGCCATCAATTTTTGCCTCTGAAAAGTTAAAATTCGAAGAGTTCAAAACAACAGCAACAGGGTACTCTTGCAGGTCTTTACCAGCGTTCTCAGTAATTAGGATTTCCGTGGAGCTATTCCATGAATTATCTTTTGTGGAAATACCTGACGTGCCGCCCGTGGCAGCCAGGGCACAACCTGTTAATAAGAATATGAAAAATACAGAGAAAATCACGTATGCAGTATATCTTTTTGTCATCATTAGAAGCCTCTCGCAAGCCCTTTATTAAACTCGATTGAGCATTAGTATGAATTCATGATAGGTAACGATTATGAATTTCTTGATAGGTAGTGATTATTTATTGATAAGAATAAATCTTTTCATAAATTCGTGTCTAAAATAATAATGAGAATAATATTTGTAAAAGAATAATAAAAATAATAATGTTAGTAACTAAATTAAGAAATAAAAAAGAATAATATCCAGATAAGGATAAAACCATAACATGAAATCCGAAACAGTAATAAAGAATCTTTGCAATTACAGTTCCGATGACGCTTCTATCCAGCACCGAACTGAGAAAACTTATACAGGCAAAACCTCCTTTGCTTGAAAATGCCATTGATATAGAAACCCAGATCCAGCCTAACGGACTTGAGCTTACCCTTAAAGAAGTAAAAACAATAGAAGGTTCTGGAGCTGTGGATTTTGATAATTCTGAAAGAAAGCTTCCAGATGGGAAAAAACTTGAATTTGGGGATGATGGTTGGATTCACCTGCCTGAGGGGATTTACAAGGTACTATTCAATGAGATTGTGAATATTCCCATGAATCTGGCTGCGATTGCAAAGCCGCGGTCAACTCTTATTCGCTGCGGAGCTACTCTTGAAACCGCGGTATGGGATGCAGGATACAGAGGTCGCAGCGAGTCGATGCTGGTGGTTTATAACACTGCAGGCTTCAGGCTAAAAAAAGATGCCAGAATTATGCAGCTTTTATTCTATACTCTGGAAGCTGAAGTAGAAAAAGGGTATTCAGGGATTTATCAGAACGAAAATACAAAATAAGTCATTAAAAAACGTTTAAGTTTTTTCTATACTTTTTTGTAACTATTCAGCCATAGC
>NZ_LZPK01000329.1:0-2077 GCF_001729375.1 Methanosarcina sp. A14
TATGGAGAGAAAGATTCCAGGAATATCAGAAAAAAGAAGAATATTCAGGAACCAGGGTTCCAGAACACCAGCGTATTAGGGAATATCAAAGACTTTAGATACCAAAGACTTAGATATCAAAGACTTAGATATCAAAGACTTTAGAGTCCAAGTGCATTGAACCCAGAAAGTAGAACATCTCTTGGATCAATGCCAGTTACATGCAGCATGACATAAGCTGCAACGACGGTCCCTGTCATACTTCCTATGTTTGCAAAGCTTGCGACAAGGAGGACTCGCATGAACTTATTTTTGAACATTTCCCTGAAGGTTTCTACTCCTGCCAGGGCTTTTAAGTCTGCGGTAGTAGGATTTCTCTGTTTTGCTTCTACGAGACCAGCAAACCAGCCTGCGGCAATAAGAGGGTGCAGAGTAGTCAGCCAGGCAACCGAAAAGGCAGTCAGAACTGAGTAAGGATGTCCACCTGCAAGTAAAGTACCGATTGCACTGAGGGTTCCTGTAATAATAAACCACCATCCAAAGGCTATTAACAGGAGTTTAAGTGGAACGCCAGAAAGCAGCAGTAATAAAAAGAATCCAACTATAACGGCAACAAAAGCAAAGCCAACAATCTTTCCAAGACCTATACGTTTCTTTGGAATCTGCATAAGACTATCCAGAGGAGGAATGCTTTTCGGGTTCTTCAGGTACTTAGTTACTCCTGGCTTATGCCCGGCTCCAATTACCACGACAACAGTTTTGTTTCCACCTGCCGCAACCCTGAGGATACTTCCTGCAAGATATGCGTCCCTTTCATCAATGAGAACCTCAGCTGCAGTCGGGGCAAAATCTCTAAGTTCATTTACAAGACCAGTTACAACATCGGTTTCCGTAATTTTATCAATGTCTATTTCGGTTCCTTTTCCTATTCCTATTAGTCCACCTAACAGGGAGCCGATCATCTTGACTTTTTCCAGAAACTTCATTTTTCCCCAGAAACGCTGAAGAGTCACCTGGATATCACGGTCAATTAAGGCAACTTTAGCTCCTATAGACTCGGCTTCCTCCATTGCGGAAAGCATCTCGGCTCCGGGTCTTACACCCATATCCTCACCGATCTTTTTCTGCACATAGGCAAGCAGCCAGTGAATGACGTAATAGTTAACCTTACCTTCAGAAAGAATGTCCTTAATAGGGACCTGTTTTTCCTGCACATTGCCCTTCAGGGAATCATAACGTCCCCTGCAAAGCTCGACAGCCACAATATCCGGTTTTAGATCCCTTATAGCGGCCTTAACCTCGGCAACACTCTTTTCAGAAACATGGGCAGTTCCTATAAGCACAATTTTTGATGGCTGATACTCAGCCTGATGTGCATCAGAGAATTGAAAAGATGAAGGAATTGAAACTTCGGAAGCCGAATCAGGAATAGATTCTGCAATAATTTCGGAACTTATGTCAAGCTTTGTTTCAAGCTCGTCAGGTTCTATCTTGGATGCTGTCACAGAAGTTTTTTCTTCTTGTGGCATATTAATTGAAGAACCAGAAATTTTAGCCTTTCCGACAGAAGTTGAGTTTTCTGCGGATTCGGTCACAAGTTTGTCCATAGAATACATTGACTCCTGAGATGTACTATGAAAATTATAGTCAGGGTCCTTGTCCTGAGAATCTGTAATTTCAGGTTTGCTCATTGTTAATCTCTCTGCTGCGACGCGTTAAGATGATGCGTGAAAGCATATCCCTTGAAGGACTGCAGTTAATCGCATGAGTAATTAAATTCTTCACATAAAATAACCAAGCTATAAAAAAACTTAGCTATAAGCAGACAATTAACTGGTGGTAATTATCTGCTAGAGATTTATATTTTGCTGCTTTCAGGTTTTATCTTTAGATTCATATTTTGTTGTTTTCAGGTTTTATCCTTAGATTTATGTTTTTTGCCTTCAGATTTATATTCTCTTTATTTATAATATTTGTATTATATAATTATATATAAACTTATTTAATATATTCTAATACAATTTGGAAAAACATGAGTTCTGAAAAATTTAATAGAGTATGATCTTTTGATAAAAATATCTTTTGATGAAAACGTCTT
>NZ_LZPK01000330.1:0-2582 GCF_001729375.1 Methanosarcina sp. A14
ACCTGAATCTATTAAACCTGGATCTAAGAATAATGTCTGTAAAGCGTTCTCAATCCCTCTCTGGATGCTCTATTTAGAAATCTTCTCACTCTTCCAGGGACTGTTTCTTTAGCAAGTTTCTGAAAATTACAAGTCCGGTGATTAAGGCATTACTCTGATAGAGCGAAGATCTCTATCGTTACAATTAAGCCAGTTATCTTTCCAGGATCTGGCTATACTTTACTGCACTGGGTACTCCTCTTCATGATTTTAATAAAATTTGCTGGGTACGGTTATCAGAGGGTTAGCATTAAAAGCTCCACCTTAATGATATCACATATCTTATTGCATGGGTAAAGGATGTTTTTGGTGACAGGCTATGGGGTGCAGGCAGGAAACAGTCTGCTGAGCTACGTAAACGGTTTAACTTCGTAGCAGCAAGCAGCACCTTGATTGTAATCACTGATTACTTTCAGGAGCCTAATTAACCTGTGATTACAGATCTTGAAGACAGACCAGGATCTGGACGTAGCAAAATGAGATTAACAGATTAGATAGGAGGAAATTATGGACAGCACGACGGAAATTCAGCCGCCTGTGCCGGTGGTCCGACGGAACGGCTGGTTAAAGGTTCTAACCACAGCAGTGGTCTTCTACGTTCTCTTACTGGTGGCCTTGCTGCTGACGAAGAACTCAAACCTTTTTCCCACCCTGGCAATGGTCGGCAGCTTTATGGTCCCTGTCGCTTATGTGGCTTTTATATACGAGCGCAGGCACCTAAGCAGCTTGACAATGCCAACGGTCTCCCTGGCTTTTATATATGGCGGGCTTCTGGGTATCATTGCTGCGGCCTTTCTAGAGCCATTTTTTATCAGGCAGCTGAATCTTGGGGCAATTTTAAGAATAGGACTCATCGAAGAGTTTGCTAAAATCCTGGGAGTGCTGGTGATTGCACGCCGCAGGCGGCATGACTCGGAAATGGACGGATTGATTCTGGGTGCGGCAGCGGGAATGGGATTTGCAGCCCTGGAAAGTAACGGTTACGCCTTTACGGCTCTTTTGGAAAGTCATGGGAGTATTTCGGCAACAGTGGAAGTGACCTTACTTCGTGGTCTGCTTGCTCCGCTGGGGCACGGAACCTGGACAGCTATTTTAGCCAGTGTACTGTTCCGGGAAAGCAAGAGTTGTAACTTCCGCATTAACTGGCAGGTAATTAATGCTTATCTGCTTGTTTCCATTCTACATGCAACGTGGGACGGGCTGCCCCTGGTAGTTTCTTCTATCTTTGGCCAGGATTTAGGCGTGTTAATTGCATGGGGTGTGATTGGTGCTGTCGGATTGTTAATCCTCTGGATACGCTGGAAAGAAGCAATCAGGTTACAAATGGTTTTGCCATCAGGAATCGAGGAAACGTGTACCTAAGGAAGACTACGTGTAACCTCAAGCCCAAACTGATGTAACTTTGGAGGAACTTCGGGACACATAAAAGCGTTAGGAAGAGCATGAGGTAATCAATTGACAACTTCAAGTATTGACAAAAAAACATTTATTGGCGTGATAGGCCTGGGGATCATGGGAAGTTCTTTTGCTTCGAACCTTCTATTACAAAGCTACGATGTTCACGTACATAACAGGACAAAGAAAAAAGCTCGGCCACTTTAAGGATCTAAAACTTATAAACGCGCAGATAATCAGAACCGGGGCCTTATTGCCGATGACATAGATGGTCATAGAGGGAGGAATACTCAAGAGCAGTAGAAAATGGTGAAGGGCAGAAGGACTCCAGTGTTATTGGTTGGAAATCCAGCGTAAAAACGGATTAGCTTAAGTCATGAGGGTTCTGCCAAGGACCTGACCAAACTCAACATTAAGAATCCAACATTAAGAATACAAAAAAATAGTTCTTTATATGGAATTTCTTCATCTGGAATTTCTTATTTTTTCCCATTTCCCTTTCCTTTTGATCAGAGCAAATTGATGCCTTTCAATGATATTGAAAATTGCAGCTGCATTATATTTCCTGAGAAAATAGGTACAGAGAACCAGCATATGAGAGTTGTCGATTACCCGGTTTATTTCTCTTTCATATTCAGCGAAATCATCCCGATATTCTTCTTCCAGCGAAAAGAGTCCTTCAAATAACCTCAAACCTTCATAGCCATTAGCCAGAGCTTTGTTAAGTTTTTCCATCAGGCCATTTAAGATCTCTTGCGTATCGAAAAAACCTCTTTTCAAATACCAGTCGTCATAATGAATAATTTCTATTTGCCCTTTTTCCAGATAAGTTTCTGGATTAGAAACAAACATTTTAAAGGTTTTTTTCGCTTCTAGAGGATTTGATGCAACCCATATGCAAAATTCGTTATTTTCTAACCCTGCTTTTAAATATGGAATAATTATATCTACCAGATCCTGTTTTGTATTATAAAACTGGCAGAAGTGTGTTCCCCAATTAATATTTCCAATAGCACCAATGCCAGAATTTCTGGTTACTTCCTCTGTCATCTCTCCTCCATTTGCTCATACTCAGCTTTTATTTTCAATTCTACATAAACTAAGCAATAATCTGTTTAAGCAATAATTTGTTTAAGCAATAATCTGTT
>NZ_LZPK01000331.1:0-5846 GCF_001729375.1 Methanosarcina sp. A14
TGTTTTTCCGGAGGTAGGAGATGCAGAGAATACAGCAACTGGTTTTGCTATCACTTTTACATAATCTGTTTTTGTTACCGTGTTACTGCCATGAGCATTCTTTGCTGTTAAACTAACAGTATATACTCCTGCCTTTGAATACTTGTGAACTGGATTCTGGTGGTATGACTTTGATCCGTCTCCAAAGTCCCATTTCCATTTAGTAGGTGTCCCTGTGCTTGTATCAGTAAATTTAACGGTTAATGGTGCTTTCCCGCTTGATTTTGACGTTTTAAAAGAAGCTACCGGAGTTTTCACCGGAGTTTTAATAGCAACCAGAGGTAAGTAGTCAATATTTTTACTATTTAGAACATAGGGGGAATCTGCAATTCCATCAGAGTCATTATCAGAAGCTGTCTGAGAGAAACCTTTGCCATCAGGGGAGCCCCAGAAGTTCCCGGCAATGTAAGGTCCTGAAACGATATTAGAACCTGCGGTTTTAGTAGTATTCCAGCTTACAGCGCCGTTCCACGATGAATCGAATATTATGTTATTTTTGTTGCTAAAGTAATTGTTATAAATACCAGGAGAACTACTTTCATGATAAAACTCAATTCCTACATTACACCCAGTTATCTTATTTTTTGAAATTGATGCGTATGTTGCTGATCCGGCTCCTTGATATAACCCAATTCCAATATCCGCATTCTTAATTTCATTTCCAATTATATTTACTCCAGCTTGACTTAAAGAAATCCCACCATTTGTGAAATAGTTACTTTCGATAGTACCAGAAGCCATATCTCCATCAAAAGAAACACCACAAGAATAAAAATAATTATTTTTTATTATTTGACCACGTGTTGCTCTGCCAACTAAATCAATTCCGTTTTTAGTGATAGAGAAACCATTGATATTAATATATTCTCTGCCGAAGTCATCATTAGATTCCTCAGCATTATAGAATCCAGAAACCTTTGGATACCCTTTTCCAAGAATCGTTAAGTTATCTTTTGTAATATGAACGTTCTCAGGGTAGGTTCCAGAATTAACAATAATGGTATCCCCTTTATGAGCGGCATCCACAGCCTTTTGAATCGTCTTGTATTTTTCGTTTGGTCCTACATTTATAGTAGCGGCTGATGCAGTAGATGAAACAATGATTAAACATAAAATCAGCACTATCGATATTAAACCAATTTTCTTATTAATTTTCATGATTTGCATTCCTATATTTAAGTTTTATATATAATGCCAATAATTTATATCTGTTTTATATTGTTAAACCTTTTTATATTATCAAAGTTTAATAAAATTAGCATACATTGTGTTAAAAAAGTAACGGCTTTTCGTTGTTTGGTGTGGAGATCCTTGTAATGTATTCATAAAAACCAATGCAGGCTCGAATTGAAAATCATCTTATCCATAGGGAATGGCGAAGAGCCAAAATAACATTAGAAGCAAAACAATTCACGGGTTTTACTCTAAAATCTGGGTATTTTACGGAAAATATCCGGTATACGGGCAAATTTCAGCCTGATACGATGAAAAGTCACAGGATAACTAAAATCAGTGTGTTTATAATTTATGGGGAGATTTGAGAGATTTGTAAAAAATTAAAATTAAAAACTCCATTAGTAGGCGAAATTTGAGCCTATAAGGTGTAAAAATAGCAGGGTTTTGAAATCATGAGGGTAGGGAAATTCTGACACTTTCTATATAGAACACTCAATTAAATTATTGGGAGAAATATAACAGCATTGTGGTTTGTAAGTGAACCACCAGTTATAACAAAAAATGAGTGATGAGAGTTAATTAAGCTCTTTACATATCAAAATTAAACGTTCTACATATCAAAATTGCTATTATCTAAGGCTTATTATCTAAGGCTGGATCAAGTATTGTACAAGACCAGATAAAGCCTAGTAAGTAAGACAGAGAGCCGCCAAAACCCCTGATTTTTTGTTTCTGAAAAATATGTGGATCAGAAAATATGTGGATTAAATATCAAAGGTAACCTTTACTACCTCACATTCTGACAGATTTTCAATATGTACGCCATCCAGTATTCCCGTTATCTCAAGACCATTAAACTCATTTGAACCGCAAAGTACGTCCTGATTCGGATGCGTACCAGGAGTGATATTGCAGCTTAGAACAGTTTTGTGCCCAACCGATACTACAATTGGAAGCCTTGGGGATGCAGGGTGGTTCTTTGGAAGGACTATTAATGGTGACCTAATTTCCCTAATCATAAAAAGAACGCATTTAAGCCCTTTTTCGGTTTTCTCATCCACAGACAGCGCGGAAGCAACAATCAGGTCATGGGGTTCCAGCCCGAGTACAATCTCTTCGTTCTCAGTTTCCAGAAAAAACTGTCCACTCGGACCTGCTTTCACAATAGCCACTGTTCCTGCCGTGCCGCGCAGGAGAAGCATTTCACTTTCCTTCAGTGAAATGTCTTTAGAAGAAGTCGATTCTTTCATGTTAAAAATAAGTATTAAAAAATCCAGTCGATTATCAGGATTCTACTACATTTTTAGACTGGCAGGAAGGACACTTCACATTTTTACCAATGCCTTTGAATCTGTTCCCACAGTCTTTACATACATAGTCTTTAACCGGCAAATTTCCTTCCATATCCAGATCAAACGAGTCTCCAACACTACACATCATTGTCACCTCACGGTTTTATCAAGGGGCTCAGTAATAATTATAATACCCACATATTACTACTCATACTTCTCCAATTAATACCTTTCCATACCAGTCCCCGGGGGCGATTTATGATCACAGTCTGCCCATCAGAACACCCATTTCCACAAATTTATGTTTAACAGAGGCATGCATTTAAAAAAGACATATATAGAGTAGTTAACTTTGCCAACCTCTAGAAAATGTCACTTGCAGATCAATGTAATTTTTCATTCAGTGTAATTTTCCATTCAGTGTAATTTTTCTTCTTTTGATTTTTTTCTAGATTTTAAATCCTCCATAATAGGATAAGTAAATAAATCCTATTACGCTGCTGAGCCCGTAAGAAATAAAACGCTCTAAAAAAACGAAACTGCTTGCAGATGCGAGGGACAAGCCAAAATACAGAAGTAAAGAGATCAGGCTCCTTCAATTATTCCGAGGCCTCCTGGAGTTAATGGTAGGGCTCCTAGAATGAAAGTCAAGACTGAAATTGTTACAATCAGGTTTAAAGAAAGGTCAATATTCAGGGCCAAAGTAACCAGTTTGAGGCGTATTACATCAAGGGTGCAGACCCCACAGGATAAAAGGAAAACAGGAACAAAAGCTTGTTTAAACTGATTTCAGTTTTTCATTATGTTGCGAAAGAGAGAAGCTAATTTTGCTCGAAACATAGTTTTAACATGTATCATTCTAAACCTTATGTTCTAGATTACCAAAAACCACAGAACGCAGAAGACATTTTACAAAAAGTTAACAGAAGCAATTTCAGAACATATTGATCCAGATGAACAATCTGTCATAGGTTTTCTGGATGAATCTTCACCACAAACAAAAGCTAATACACAATGTTTATGGCCTTTTAAAATATCTTTGAGGATATAATATACTGATTATATAAAGGCAAATTCATTTGCCTTTTATTCACTTAATGGAAATAATCTTATTGAATTCAAGAATTGTTCAAAGGCAGAAAACGTATGTGAATTTCTGGAAAAAATAGTGAAAGAAAACAAAGGAAAAATAGTTGTGCTTATACTTGACAATCCAAAAACACATCACTCAATAAAAACAGTAACAAAAGCCAAAGAATTAGGGATTATACTTGTGTTTCTACCACCATATTCACCAGATCTAAATCCTGTAGAATATGTATGGAAAACAATAAAAAGAGAAGTATCTGTCACATTTGTTCAATCTAAACAACATTTAAGAAACATCATCAAAAAAGAGTTTATTAGAGTAGAAGACTCATTGTCATTTGCAAAGAGATGGATGGAAACTTTCTATCAGCAAATAAAAAGTATAATTTGTTAAGTAAGGAACTATATTACTTGGAAAAAATAAATAATTTAAAGAAAAATGGCAAAACCTCACTTATCTTCTGAGAATCATAGTTCTCAGACGGTCAGCAGCACTTGCGGACTTATCAGCAATGCCTCCTACTCTTTCAACAAGTCCTATCAGGTGGCAGACACCTGCACCTCCTATAGTGTCTTCGTTTTCGAAGATCTTTTTTGAGAGAGAAGTTTCAAGCACATCCACATCATGTTCCAGTCTTTCGACTTCAGGGATGATGGTCATAGTTTCTTTGATTTCTTCCTTGCTGAAAGAAGTTGCGAGAAGCTTGTAAAGTGCACCCGCAAGTTCATCGTAAAGCCTTGCAGTCTTCAGGGAGGTATTCATCAGTTCCAGAAAGCCTTCTTTGATTTCCTCGGGGATATCCTCACAGGATCGAAGGGTCATCCAGTAGGCAGCCGTCTGAGCATAATCCGCAATAGAGTCCTGCTGCTTAAGAAAAGAAAGGAGGTCTTTTTTATTCACGGGCAATCTTACTGATGAGGGAATGCTTGCCCTTATCTTCTGTTTGAGTTTATCAGCCTCATGTTCCAGTGTGTCAATCTCATCTGTTCTCTCCTCCAGAATAGACTGGTTTCCTGCACAGTAGGCTTCCATTGCTTCAGCCAGCTTTTCAACTGCCAGTACTCCCTTTTTTGCGTGTGCTTCCAGAGGCACAAAGGGAGATTCAGCAACCACGTCAAGGACAGAACGGATGTAGTCTTTCATAAAAAGATCACCTCTAATCCTACAAAGATCAATGCCGATGTAAGGGCGGCTATAGGAACTGTTGCTACCCAGGAAGAAATAATTTTCCAGATCACGCGTAGGTCAACGGCTGCAATCCCGCCTGCGAGTCCGACCCCTATAACCGAACCGACAAGTGTATGTGTAGTCGAAATCGGAAGGGAACTGTAACTGTGAAGCAAAACCACTGTCGCCGTTGCGAACTGGGCAGAAAAACCACGTGTAGGAGTAAGTTGCGTAATCTTTGAGCCGATTGTTTGAACCACTTTATAGCCCCAGGTGGCCATTCCTATTACCATTCCAAGGCCTCCCATCAAAAGTACCCATATCGGAATTCCGGCATCTGTACCTGAAACTCCCATAACCTTAAGTGCTGCACAGAGAGGACCAATCGCGTTTGCTACATCGTTTGACCCGTGCGCAAATGCGATATAACAACCAGTAATGAGTTGTAAGGATATGAATTTTTTCTCAACAAAAGGCAGGTCTATAGCTCTGTGAAGGAAAATCTTTCTTATTATGGAAAAGGTCAAATAAGCAAAAACTGCTCCAAGAACTGGCGATATAAACCAGCTAGCGACAATTTTCAAAAGTTCTCCCCAGTGAATGTCAGAATAAGAGATAGTTCCATTGTAAGCCGCAATCAGCCCGAAGCCGAGCACGGAACCAACTATGGAATGGCTGGTTGAAACGGGAAGGTTATAAAAAGTCGCAAGAGTTACCCAGAAACTTGCCGCAAGAATTGCAGCCAACATCCCCACCGCCACAATATTTGGGTGAACTTCGCCAACGATGCCGATGGGGACAATCCCGTTGGCAATTGTAGAGGTAACTCGTCCACCGAATAATACGGCGCCTAAAAGTTCAAAGACAGCAGCAATAACAATCACTTGCTTGATTGATAAAGATCCTGTTCCAACTGAAGTCCCCATAGCATTTGCGAGGTCATTTGCCCCTATATTCCAGGCCATATAAAGGCCGGCTAAAATAAGCGCTATGATAAGTAAATCCATTTTTTTTCTGCTCCAGAAATCTTAAACTTCAAACTTGTTATAATAACTGTAATAGTCTTAGGACTTACGCAGTTA